>NZ_JBEPAA010000018.1:0-122926 GCF_040298365.1 Kitasatospora sp. NPDC001603 | reverse complement strand
GTGAGCATCGAGGCGTCCACCGCGGAGGAGCCCTCGACCACGGTGCCGTCCGTCGCGATCTTCTCCCCCGGACGCACCACGAACCGCATCCCGGGAGCGAGTTCGGCGATCGGGAGGCGAACCTCGACGCCGCCGCGCAGCACGGTGACGTCCTTGGCGCCGAGCTCCAGCAGTGCCGTCAGCGCGGCGCCGGCGGTCCGCTTGGCGCGCGCCTCGAAGTAGCGGCCGGCCAGCACGAACGCGACGATGCCGGCCGCCGCCTCCAGGTAGAGGTCGGCCGAGCCGTCACCGCGGGCGAGGCTGAACTCGAAGGCGTGCCGCATGCCCGGCATCCCCGCGTGCCCGAGGAACAGGGCCCAGAGCGACCAGCCGAAGGCGGCCAGCGTGCCGAGCGAGACCAGGGTGTCCATGGTCGCGGCGCCGTGCTTCAGGTTGGTCCAGGCGGCCCGGTGGAAGGGCCAGGCCGCGTAGGTGACGACCGGCGCCGCGAGGGTGAGCGAGAGCCACTGCCAGTTGTCGAACTGCAGGGCCGGCACCATGGCCATCGCGATCACCGGCACCGCCAGGGCCAGCGCGGTGGCCAACCGCTGCCGCAGTGGGGCGAGTTCGTCCGGTCCGGCACCGGCCTCCGCCCCCTGTGCGCCGGCCTCCGCCGGCCGCGCGGCCGACGCCCGCGCGGTGTCGGGGGCCGGGAGGGCCGCGGTGTAGCCGGTGGCCTCGACGGTGGCGACCAGGTCCGCGATCCGGACGCCGTCGGCCACGACCGCCCGGGCCTTCCCGGTCGCGTAGTTGACCGTGGCCTCGACCCCCTCCATCCGGTTGAGCTTCTTCTCGATCCGGGCCGCGCAGGACGCGCAGGTCATGCCGCCGATCCGGAGGTCCACCTCCGTGGAGGCGGGTGCCTGAGTGGTCATCTGGGCTCCTCGTGGTGCGTCGTCGGTGGCGCCCTCGGCGCGACCGTCTTGCGGATGCTGCGGGGGCGGGCCCTCGGGACCGCCCCCGTTGGTACCCCCCAGGGGTACCGGTCCGGTCAGATCCGGCCGGCCAGCGCGTAGCCCGCGCCGTCGATCGCCGCACGCAGCACCTCGTCGTCCGGCTCGGCCTCGGACACGACGGTGACCAGGCCGGCCTCGACGTCCACCTCGACGGCGGTGACGCCCGGCAGGCCCGTCACCGCCCGGCCGACGGCCTGCTCGCAGTGGCCGCAGGTCAGGCCGGTGACCGCGTAGACCGTGGTCACGGCGCCGATGGTGGCGACGGTCGTGGCGCCGGTGGAGCAGGTGCCGGTGGTGGAGCAGCAGGACATGGTTTCCTCCGGTGCGGTCGACGAGCCTTCGTGATGCCCGCGACCCAATACCCCCCAGGGGTATCGCTTGGGCATGACTCCATTAGTACCCCTGGGGGGTATCCAGCGCAACCCTTGGAGCGCACCGGTCCGCCCCGCCGCGCGCCACTCGCCGGATCGACGGACCTGGCAGGATGGCGGCATGGAACGTGTGCTGGGAGTGGGCGGGTACTTCATGCGGGCCACCGACCCGGTGGCGCTGGGCGCCTGGTACCGCGATTGCCTCGGTCTGGACGCCGACGAGCACGGCCTGTGGCAGCAGGAAGCCGGGCCGACGGTGTTCGCGGCCTTCGAGTCCGGAACGGACTACTTCGGCTCCCCCGCGCAGCGGACGATGCTCAACTTCCGCGTCCGCGACCTGGCGGCGATGCTCGCGCAACTCCGCGCCAAGGGCGCGGACGTGGCCGAGGAGACCCAGGACATGGCGGGCGTCGGCCGGTTCGGCTGGGTCACCGACCCCGAGGGCAACCGCATCGAACTGTGGCAGCCCAGCTGACGGCACCGCCGCGCGGGCGGTGACCACCGGCCGGGCGCGTCACGGGCCCGGCCGGGGTTCGTCCCGGCCCCACCGCCGCCGGCCCCCGGTCCATCCTGGCGGGGCCGGCGGGTGGGTCAGGAGGAGCGACGGGGGCGGCCGCGGCGGGGCGCGCCGGCCTTGCCGGAGCCCGACCTCCCCGCGGCGGGGCGGCCGCCGCCGGACTTCCCGCCGCCGGAGCGGCCCGCGGCCGCGGGCTTGCCGGAGCCGGCGCGCGGGCGGCCGCCACCGGCGGCGGCCTTCTTCGGCTGCTCGGCCGCGGGGGGCGTCTGGCCCCGGCCGCGCGAGCTGTTGACCGTCCGGCCGCGGACGATCCCGATGAACTCCTCGATCAGGTCGGTGGTCCGGTCCAGCTGCCAGGCCAGGGCGACCTGCGACTGGGGGGCGTCCGACACCGTCCGGAAGGTGAGGTCCCGGCGGTGGTGGAAGCGGGCGAGCGACTGCGGGACGAGGAGGACGCCGACCCCCGCCGCCACCAGTTCGATCGCGTCCGCGGTGGTGGCCGGGCGCTCGATCGCCGGGCGGCCGGGCAGCTCCGCCCAGCCCAGGGTGTCGTCCAGCGGGTGGAAGACCACTTCCTCGGCGAGGTCGGCGAGGGGCACCTCGTCGGCCGCCGCCAGCCAGTGGTCCTTCGGGAACACGACGACCGTGGCCTCGGTGTAGAGCGGGATCGCGCTGAGGCGGTCCCGGTCCACCGGGAGCCGGACCAGCCCCGCGTCGGCGGCGTCGGCCAGCAGCGTCGCCGCGCCCTCCGCCACCGGTACCGCGACCAGGGTGAGCGGGACGTCGGGCAGCCGCTCCTCCCAGACGCGCACCCACTTACCGGGCGTCACGCCCGGAACGTACACCAGTCGGAACGAGGGGTTCGCCTGCATCTCTGTCACGCTGCAAGGCTACCGACCGTGATCGGGGCCGCCACTCACTCGCTTACCCTAGTGACCATGACATCGCTCAAGTCGAAGACGACCCAGACCATGAAGCCGGCCACGGCCGCCAAGAAGCTGGGCATCTACCTCAACGCCGCCCCCGCCGAGTTCCAGGAGGGCGTGGTCTCCCGCGAGGAGCTCAACACGCTGCAGGCCGACCCGCCCGCGTGGCTCCAGGAGCTGCGGCGCAACGGCCCGCACCCCCGCCCGGTCGTCGCGGCCAAGCTCGGCGTCTCCGTCTCGGGCCTGGCCCGCGGCGGCGTCACCGAGGCGCTCACCACCGAGCAGATCGAGGCCCTGAAGACCGAGAACCCCACCTGGCTGGAGCGCGAGCGCACCATCCAGGCCGACGTCCGCAAGGAGGCCGTGCGGATCAAGGAGAAGAACGAGCAGCAGGCCGCCGCGACGCCGCCCGCCAAGACCCGCTGACCCCGCCCGGGGCGGCGGCCTCCTCGCCTTCCGCCGCCCGGTCGCTCCCTGCGCACCACCCGCGCGCCGACGGCTCCGCGCCGACGGCCCGCCGCGGCCGACCGCTCCCGGCCGCCCCTCCGGTCCACCGCCCCGCCCGCGCGGGCAGCCGGGCACCTTCCGCCGCCCCCGGTCACGGCCCCGGCCTGCCGTGGTCGAGCAGCCGGCGCACGAGCCCGTCCAGGTCGAGGTACTCGTGCTCCCGGCCGGGCGGGACCAGGCGGTCGGTGCGCCCGAGGAAGACCCTGACCTCGGCGGCCCGGGCCCGGAGCACGACACTGCCCTCGTCGCCGCCGAGCGCGACCAGCACGGTGCCGGCGTCCTCGCCGGTGCCCGGGCGGACCGACACGTCGCCGATGCCCGCCTCCCGCGTCGTCCCCGCCGCCAGCAGCTCGCGCGCGAACATCCAGGTGATCGGCTCCGCCCGGTCGACGTGACTGTCCAGGTAGACCGCGTACGGCTCGGCCACGTCGTAGCGCAGGCGGGCCTTCACGCAGACGGTGAGGCCCGGACAGACGACCGCCCGCAGGTCGAGGTCCAGGGCCGTCGCCTCCGCGCCGGAGCGCTGCGGGGGGACGTGCGGCGTCTCCCGGCCGGTCATTCCGGCTGCCCGGCGGGACCGGTGGTACCGAGGGCCGGCGGGGCGAACCGGGGCGGCTGGACCAGCCGGTGCCACTCCTGGTCGACGTGGCCGGGCACCGTCCGCCCGTAGCCGATCCAGAGGGCGACGAGGTGCGTGAAGATCGGTGCCTGCTCATGAGGAATCGTTTCTTCGCCTGCGAGGGCGAAGGCCTGGAGGTCGTTTCTCATGCCTGGACAACGACGGGCCCCACCTGCGGTAACCCTCCGCCCCCCGGCGCGGTCGCGCGGACCCGTCCGGCCCGGCCCCGCCGCGGCCGGATAGATTGCCGGGACCAGCCACCCCGCCGCCCCGGGAGCCCCACGTGCTCGACACCACGGACGCCGCCCTCGTACGGGAGCTCCAGCGCGACGGCCGCGTCAGCTACCAGCGGCTCGCCGAACTGCTGGAGATCTCCCGGGAGGCCGCGCGGGCCCGGGTGCAGCGGCTGCTGACCCGGGGCGAGGTGCGGATCGTCGGCATCGTGCCGCCCGCCGTCGCCGGGATCACCACCGTCGCCCACGCCTCCCTGGACGTGGCCGGCCCGGCCCGGCCGGTGGCCGTGGCGGCCGCCGGCCGGCGGGCGGCCAGCTTCGTCTCCTGCACCGCCGGACGGCGGAGCGTGATCGCCGAGCTCCGGGTGGCCGACGACGCGGCACTGGAGCGCGAGTTCGCCGCACTGCGGGCGGTGCCCGGGGTACGCGGCGTCGAGGTGTTCCGCTGCACCGAGCTGGTCCGGGACGCGTACGCGCCGTCCGGCCCGGGCCTCCGGACCGGCGCGCTGCCCGCCCTGGACGGGACCGACCGGCGGCTGCTCGGACTCCTCCAGGCCGACGGGCGGGCCAGCTTCGCGGCGCTGGCGGACCGGATCGGCCTCTCCCAGCCGGCCACCCGGGCCCGGGTGCTGCGCCTGCTGGAGGTCGGCGCGGTGCACGTCACCGGCCTGGTGGAGTCGAGGGCGCTCGGCGTCCGGGAGGCCGCCGGGGTGGGGCTCGGGGTGCTCGGACCGGCACGCGAGGTCGCGGAGGCCGCCGCCGCGCTGCCCGGCGTCAACTACGTGGCCTCGGGCTACGGCCGCTTCGACCTCGTCTGCGGGCTGGACGCCCCGGACCGCCCGGCCCTGCTGCACGGTCTGGAGGCGCTCCGCGGACTGCCCGGCGTGACGCGCTCGGAGTCCTGGGTCCACCTCGACATCGTCAAGGAGTCCTACACCTACGATCTGCCCATCGGACCGGCATTCGACAGCTCTGAATGATGATCGGCAAATGATTCGCAGATCAGGGCTGATTCTCTGGGCGAAATGACAGCAGAGAGCCCTTGACGCTTTCTTTTCACCAGCCTTTCAATGGTCGGACACCTTCCCCGTGAGAGAGTCCGGTCCCCCGATGGCCTCTTCCCCTCCCCCACAGACCGCCGACGGCCCCCGGCCCGCCGGTCCGCCGCAGCCCGCCGGCTCCCCCCGGCCCGCGGTCGAGGCGCTCCCCCGCTCCCTGGGCGTCTTCGGCGGGGTCCTGCTCACCCTGTCCTGCGTCACCCCGGCCTCGTCGCTCTTCATCGTGGTGCCCCCGCTGCTGATGTCACAGGGCAGCGGCGCCGTGATCAGCCTGCTGATCGCCGCCGTGCTCTCGCTGGGCGTCGGCCTCTGCTACGCCGAACTCGGCACCCTGGTGCCCAGCGCCGGCGGCGAGTACTCGATCGTCGGCCAGGTGCTCGGGCGACTGGCCGGCTGGCTGGTCTTCATGATCTCGATCGTCTCGCTGCTGGTCATCCCGCCGATCATCGCGCTCGGCACCGCCGACTACCTCGGCTCGGTGCTCTCGCTGGACCCGGCGGTCGCCGGCGCCGCCGTGATGGCGCTGGCCGTCGCGGTCGGCGTGCTGGACATCAAGTCCAACGCGCTGATCACCGGCATCTTCCTCGGACTCGAAGTGCTCGCCGCCGGCATCGTCGCGGTGCTCGGCTTCACCCACGTCCACCAGCCGGTCTCCTCACTGGTGCACGCCGTCGTCCCGGACGGGCAGGGCGGCACCGGACCGTTCACCCTCGGACTGCTGGTGTCCGGGCTGGCCGTGGCGATGTTCACGTACAACGGCTTCGGCACCGCCGTCTACCTCTCGGAGGACCTGCGCGACCCGCGCCGCACGGTCGCCCGCACGGTGCTCTGGTCGCTGCTGGCCGGGGTCGTGGTGATCACCGTCCCGGTGGTGGCGATCTGCCTCGGGGTCGCGTCGCCCGACCAGTTGGCCGCCGGTGACCTGGTCGCCATCGTCGACTCCTGGGCCGGCAGCACGGTGGGCACCTTCGTCAGCCTCTGCATCGCCGCCGCGATCCTCAACGCCGTCATCGTCATGGTGATCCAGAACGGCCGGGTGCTGTACGCCTCCGCCCGCGACCGCACCTGGCCCGACCCGGTCAACCGGGCGCTCGGCACCCTGCATCCGCGCTGGGGCTCGCCGTGGGTCGCCACCCTCGCGATCGGCGCGCCCGGCGCCGTGCTCGCCCTGACCGTCCCGATCGACGCGCTGCTCGGCTTCACCGGGGTCGTGGTCGCCGTCATCTACCTGCTGCTCGGCGTCGCCGCGCTGCTCGCCCGGCGCGGCCGGCACCGGGGCGCGCCCGCCTGGCGGATGCCGCTCTGGCCCGTGGCGCCCGTGCTCACCACCGTGGTGCTCGGCTACGCGCTCACCCAACAGGCCGGCCGGGACCTGCTGATCACCCTCGCCGTGCTGCTCGTCGGGGTCCTCTACTGGTTCCTCTACCTGCGCCCGCGCAGCGCGACCCACTGGGTGCTCAGCCTCCCGGCCGACCAGGCCGAGGCCCCGCGCGGCGCCGCCGCCGGCCTCTCGGCCACCGACCGCACCCCCGCTTCCGCTCCCGCCACCGCTCCGGAGTTCTCGTGAACCGCCCCGCCGACCTGATCGTCCACAACGCCCACGTCCACACCGTGGACGACCGCCGGCCGCGCGCCGAGGCGGTCGCCGTCCGCGACGGCCGGATCGTCCACGTCGGCGACGGCGACGACTGGCGGGCCCTGGCCGGGCCCGGCACCGAGGTCGTCGACGGCCGGGGGCGCCTGCTGGTGCCCGGCTTCGTCGACAGCCACAACCACGTCCGGCTCGGCTCCGACGCCGCCTGCGTCCAACTCGCCGGCGCCACCGACCTGCCCGAGATCGGCCGCCGGATCGGCCGGTGGCTGGAGCGCAACCCCGGCGCCGACTGGATCGAGGCCGAGGCCTTCGACTACACCGCCGTCCCCGGCGGCCGGATGCCCACCGCGGCCGACCTCGACCCCTACACCGGCGACCACCCGGCCCTGGTCCTCAGCTACGACGTGCACACCGCCTGGCTGAACACCGCCGCGCTGCGCCGCCTGGGCATCACCGCCGAGACCCGGGAACTCGCCTTCGGCACCGTCCGGAAGGACCCGGCGACCGGCGAGCCCACCGGGTTCCTCACCGACTTCGCGGTGCGCGGCCTCTCCCGCGACGGGCACCGCGCGCTGCGCGCCGCCGGGGTGCCGTGGGCCGACCCCGAGCGGCAGTACGGGCGGCTCGCCGCCAGCCTCGACATGGCCGCCCGCTACGGCATCACCACCGTCGTCGAACCGCAGAACTCGCTCGACGACCTCGCCCTCTTCGAGCGGGCCATCGCCGAGGGCCGGCTGCGCTCGCGCCTGGTCGCCGCGCTGTTCCACCCGCGCGGCACCACCGCGGCGGAACTCGCCGAGTTCGCGGCGGCCGCCCGCCGCCACACCGGCGACCGCTTCCGGGTCGGCCCGCTGAAGCTGTACATCGACGACGTGGTCGAGCCGCACACCGCCGCGCTGCTGGAGCCCTACGCGGGCCACCACAGCCACCGGGGCGAGACCTTCTACCCCGCCGAGGAGTTCGCCGAGCTCCTGACCTCGCTCGACGCGGCCGGCTTCCAGGCCTTCGTGCACGCGACCGGGGACCGCGGCATCCGCACCGTGCTGGACGCCGTCGAGCACGCCCGCCGGGTCAACGGGCCGCGCGACGCCCGCCACCAGGTGGTCCACGTCGAGTGCCTCGACCCGGCCGACGTCTCCCGCTTCGCCGAGCTGGGCGTGGTCGCCTGCATGCAGCCCCGGCACTGTTCCCCCGACATCGCCGGCCCCGGCAAGGACTGGGCCGAGGCGGTGGGCGAGGGCCGCTGGTCCAAGGCGTGGCCGATGCGCAGCCTCCAGGAGGCCGGGGCGACGCTCGCCTTCTCCAGCGACTGGAACGTCGCCGAGATGGACCCGCTGGTCGGCCTCTACACCGCCGTCACCCGCCGGGGCCTGGCCGGCGGGGAGCCGTGGATGGAGGGCGAGACCGTCTCGCTGGCCACCGCGCTGCGCGGCTACACCCTCGGCAGTGCCTACGCCAACTTCCTGGACGACCGCCTCGGCTCGCTCACCCCCGGCAAGCTCGCCGACCTCGTCCTGCTCTCCGAGGACCTGTTCGCCGTCGACCCGAAGGCGATCCCGGAGGCGCGCGTCGAGCTGAGCGTCGTCGGCGGGGAGGTCGTGCACCGGGCCTAGGGGGTGTTCGCACCCGCCCCGGGCGGCGCCGGTCAGCGGCCGACCTCGCGGGCCCGGAAGTCCTCGACCGTCTCACGGCGGATCAGCAGCCGGGCCCGGCCGTCCCGGACGGCGGCGACGGCCGGGCGCCCGACCAGGTTGTAGCCGGAGGCCATCGAGAACTGGTAGGCGCCGGCCGCCGGGACGGCCAGCAGGTCCCCCGCCCGCAGGTCGGCCGGCAGGCCGGCGCCCCGCACCAGCACGTCGCCGGCCTCGCAGTGCCGCCCGACCACGTCCACGCGGGCCGCCGGGGCGTCGGAGCGCCGGCCGACCAGCCGCGCGGTGTACGGGGAGCCGTAGAGCGCGGGCCGCGGGTTGTCGCTCATGCCGCCGTCGACGGCGGCGAAGACCCGGCCGTCCGCGCCGTGCTTGACCGACAGCACCCGGTAGAGCGCCACCCCGGCCGGCCCGGCGACGGCCCGGCCGGGCTCGATCACCAGGCGCGGCACCGCGAGCCCGGCCCCGGCGCAGCGCTCGGCGAGCCGGCGCGGCACCCGGGCGGCGAAGTCCGCGAGGTCGAAGGCGTCGTCCCCCGGCAGGTAGCGGATGCCGTGGCCGCCGCCGAGGTCCAGTTCGGGCAGCTCGACGCCGTGCCGCTCGCGCAGCTCCGCCAGGAAGGCCACCACCGTGTCCACGGCGGCGAGATAGGGCTCGACCCCGGTGATCTGGGAGCCCAGGTGGCAGTGCAGGCCGACCAGGTCGAGGCCGGGCTGGGCCAGCACCCGGGCGATCGCGTCGGCCGCGTCCCCGCCCTCGATCGGGAGGCCGAACTTCTGGCCGCCGACACCCGTGCGCACCGCCTCGTGGTGGCCGGCGGCGATGCCCGGAACCACCCGGACCAGCACCCGCTGCGGGGTGTCCGCGGCCACCAGGGCCGCCAGCCGGGCGATCTCCCCCGGTCCGTCGATGACGATCCGGCCGACCCTCAGCCGCCGGGCGAGCCGGAGCTCCTCCGGCGTCTTGGCGTTGCCGTGCAGCAGGATCCGCTGCGCCGGGAACCCGGCCGCGGCGGCCAGCGAGAGCTCCCCGGAGGAGCAGACGTCCAGGCCGAGGCCCTCCTCGCCGACCCAGTCGGCCATCGCGCCGCACAGGAAGGCCTTGGCCGCGTAGAGCACGTCGGCGTGCGGCAGGGCCTGCCGGTAGGCGCGGGCGCGGGCCCGCACCTCGTCCTCGTCCAGGACGTACAGCGGGGTGCCGAACCGGTCGGCGGCCTCGGCCAGGCCGACCCCGCCGACCAGCAGGTCCCCACCGGGTGCGGCGTGCGCCGAGGCCGGCCACGGGCCGCCGAGCGGTTCGGCGGCCCCCGCCGGTGCGGGCGCCGCCGCCTCCGGCGCGGGGTCGGGGGCGGGAGCGGGGACGGGGGCGGGGACGGGGGCGGGGACGGGGGCGGGGGCGGGAAGGACGGTCATGGCGGCGGCTCCTGCGGGCGGGGGCGGGGCGGGCGGGGCGCCGGCGGTGTCCCGCCCGGCGCGGGCGGCGTCAGTCGAGGTACTGCAGGGCGATCCGGCAGTGCGCCGCCCGGCCGCGCCACTGCCGGCCGGCCGCCCCGGACGGCTCGTCGCCCTCCTCGTCCGCCCCGGCCAGGACGTCGGGCACCGGGGCGGGGCCGCGGCGGCGCGGCGGCACGGCGTCGCGCTCGACGACGGCGAGCGGGCGCCCCACGGCGGTGCCCGCGGTGGTGCCGGGGTGGCCGAAGAGGACCTGGGTGTCGCTCATGGTGGACGTTCCTTCCGAAGTGCCGGCGGGCCGCCGGGGTGCGGGCCCGCAGCTCCAGTGGAGCCCCGTCCGCCCCGGCCGGGGCCGGCCTTGACGCGGGGCGTACGCACAACAGGCCTTCCTTGACGGCACCTTGACGACCGCCGGCCCGAACGGTGGCTGCCCCTCCTGCTCCTGCTGCCTCCTCCTGCCGCCTCGCTCCCCCGTCGGCGCGAGCCGTCCCGCCCGGTCCGGCGGGGCGGTCGCGGACGCCCCGCCGGGGGTCGGACCGGGCCCGGACAGAATCGTGACCGTCCAGCGGACAAGATATGTCGGCAACCTGCATATACTTTTGCTCGGCAGGTGCGATATACATACGGGGTATGCAAAGCCGGTCCGGCCGGAGGCGCCCCGCCCCACCCGCCGAAGGCTTCCTGATGCCCTGTCTCAAAGGGGGACCCATGTTCGAAACCAGTCCGTCCAGGAACGGCGGCGCCCCGGTGCTGCACCTGGACAACGTCACCCGGGTGCACGGCCGCGGCGCGGCCGAGGTGCACGCGCTGCGCGGCGTGGACCTCAAGGTGCAGGCCGGCGAGTTCGTCGCCGTGATGGGCCCGTCCGGCTCCGGCAAGTCGACCCTGCTCACCCTCGCCGGCGGCCTGGACACCCCCACCACCGGCCAGGTCCTGGTCGAGGGCGTCGCACTCGGCGGCCTGAGCCGCAAGAAGCTCGCCGCGGCCCGGCGGCGCTCGATCGGCTACGTGTTCCAGGACTACAACCTGATCCCGGCCCTCACCGCCGCCGAGAACATCGCGCTGCCGCGCGAACTCGACGGGATCTCCGGTCGGGTGACGCGCCGTGAGGCACTGGCCGCACTGGAGGAACTCGGCATCCCCGAGCTGGCCGGCCGCTACCCCGACGACATGTCCGGCGGCCAGCAGCAGCGCGTGGCCATCGCCCGCGCCCTGGTCGGCGAGCGCCGCCTCGTCCTCGCCGACGAGCCCACCGGCGCCCTCGACTCCGCCAACGGCGAAGCCGTCCTGGGCGTCCTGCGGGCCCGCTGCGACGCCGGCGCCGCCGCGATGATGGTCACCCACGAACCCCGGCACGCCAGCTGGGCCGACCGGGTCGTCTTCCTCCGCGACGGGCTGATCGTCGACGAGGGCTTCGGCCGCAGCGTCGAGAGCCTGCAGACCATGGCCGCCCGCCACGGGAACCGGATCGAGGCCACCGGATGAAGCTCGGACCACTGAAGGTCGCGCTGCGGATCGCCCGCCGCGACGCCCTGCGCGCCAAGGGCCGCAGCGCCCTCGTCATCGCCATGATCTCGCTGCCCGTGCTCGGCGTGGCCGGCGCCGACATCGTCTACCGCAGCGGCCAGCTCGCCCCGGTGGAGCGGGTCGAACGGCTGGCCGGCGGGGCCGACGCGCTCGTCACCGCCTACGAGCTCGGCAGCACCGTCCAGCAGCGCCCGTTCGCCGAGGACGGCGCGCTCGCGATCGGCGTCCGGGCCAACCAGGGACCGACCCCGGAGCAGACCCGCAGCGCCGGCGCCGACCCGGCCGCGCTGCTGAAGGAGCTGCTGCCCGGCTCGACCCTGCTGCCGGCCGCCGCCGGTCTCAACGCCAGCGCCGGCTCGCCCAACGGCCTGGTCCGGACCGAGACCGCCGAGGCCGACCTCACCGATCCGGTCTGGAAGGGCCGGCTCGAGCTGGTCGAGGGCCGCACCCCGAACGCCGCGCACGAGGCGGCCGTCACCCGGGAGTTCCTCGCCGAGTCCGGCCTGCGCCTCGGTCAGACCACCACCCTCAAGGGGCTGGAGAAGACGCCGTTCACCCTGACCGGCGTCGTGGAGCACCCCGACGACCTCGCCAAGGTCGAGTTCGTCGGCCGCCCCGGCGAGGTCCTCGCCCCGCTGGCCGCGGCCGCGCCGGCCGCCGCCAAGCCCCCGACCGGGGCGGGCGACCGCTCGACCCCGGGCAAGCCGGCCTGGCTGCTGAAACTGCCCGCCGGGGCGACCCTCGACTGGGAGGGCGTCAAGAAGCTCAACCGGTACGGCTTCACCGCGACCTCCCGCGCGGTGGCGCTCGACCCGCCGTCCGAGTCCCAGATCACCTACCAGCGGCTGGAGTTCGGCTCCAGCAGCCCGCTGCGCTCCGACAAGGCCGTGGTGGTCGGCACCGTCGCGGGCATGGCCCTGCTGGAGGTCGCCCTGCTCGCCGGGCCCGCCTTCGCCGTCGGCGCCCGGAGGTCCCGCCGGCAGCTCGCCCTGATCGGCGCGAGCGGCGGCGACCGCGGCCACATCGCCTCCGTCGTCCTCGGCTCGGGCCTGGTGCTCGGCGCGGTCGGCGCGGTCACCGGTGTGGTGCTCGGGACCGGCCTGGTGGCCCTGACCCGGTCGTGGATCGAGGAGACCGGCGGCAGCCGGTTCGGCCACTTCGGCGTCCAGGCGCCCGACCTGCTCGCCATCGCGGTCGTCGGCGTGGTCACCGCGCTGCTCGCGGCCGCGCTGCCCGCCCTCCAGGCCGCCCGGCAGAGCGTCACCGCCGGCCTCACCGGCCGTGACACCGTCAGGCCGCCGAGCCGCTGGACCACCGCCGCCGGCATCGTGCTCTTCGTCTCCGGCGCGGCCGTCGCGCTGCTCGCCGTGGGAACCAACGACGGCACCGGCCGGGGCATCCCGGTCTTCGCCGGCCTGGACAGGATGACCCTGATGGTGCTCGCGGGTTCGGCCACCGCCGAACTCGGCCTGCTCGCCCTCACCCCGGTACTGATCGCCCTCTGCGGCCGGCTCGCCCGGTTCCTGCCGCTCGGCGGCCGGCTCGCCCTGCGCGACTCGGCCCGCCACCGCGGCCGCACCGCCCCGGCCATCGCGGCCGTGATGGCCGCCGTCGCCGGCTCGGTGGCGATCGGCCTCTACACCGCGAGCAGCGACGTCATGGACGCCGCCTCCTACCGGCCGCACAGCCCGGTCAACTCCGTCTCGCTCGGCGTGCTCACCGACAGCCCGCTGCTCCCCCAGGTGCGCGCGGCCATCGAGCAGGACCTGCCCGAGCTCGGGGAACGCGCCGACCTCGGCACCGCGGTCTACTCGTGGTGCGCGGAGTGCTCCAGCAACGTCACCGTCAAGGGCGGGGTCGGCTTCGGCTCCCGGGCCCTCGTCGTCGGCGACGCGACCGTCCTGCACAACGCCTTCGCCGTCCGCGACCCGGCCGCCGAGCAGGCGCTGGCCGCCGGCAAGGCCGTGGTCTTCGACCGCTCCCTGCTCAGCGGCGACAAGCTCGTGCTCCAGCTGACGGGTGGCTTCACCGCCCCGCCGCAGCCGGGCGCCGCCCCGGCGCAGGAGATCCGGGAGATCCCCGTCGACGCCGTCGTGGTCGAGAACCCGACCGCCGCCCGGTACGGGGTTGGCGTCATCGGCACCCGGACGATCACCGGACTGGGCCTCACGACGAAGCCCAGCGGCTCGGTCTGGCTGCCGTCCACCGCGCCGGACCGCAAGGCGACGCAGCGGGCCGCGGCCACCGCCGACCGCATCCTGCCGAGCGCCCTGCTCGACGTGGAGCGCGGGTTCGAGCCGAAGAGCGACGTACCGACCATCGCCCTCACCGGCTTCGCCGCCCTGGTCGTGCTCGGCGCCGCGTGCATCGCCACCGGCCTCGCCGCCGCCGACTCCCGGCGCGACCAGGCGACCCTCGCCGCGGTCGGCGCGCCGCCGGGGATCCGCCGGACCCTCTCCGGCATCCAGTGCGCGCTGATCGCCGTCCTGGGCGCGGCCCTCGGCACGATCAACGGCTTCGTCCCGGCGGTCGCCCTGCTGATGGCCCGTGACGTCGCCAACCAGGCGGGCAGCAGCACGATCGTGGTGCCCTGGGCGAACATCGGGCTCACCACCGTCGCCGTCCCGCTGTTCGCCGGACTGCTGGCCGTCCTGTTCACCCGCGCCGACGCGCCGCTCACCCGCCGGCTCGGCTGAGCCCGCACCGGCCCCCCGGGCGCCGTTCCCCCGCACCGCGCGGGAGGACGGCGCCCGTCCGTGCGACCCGTCCCGCCCGGCGCCCCCGGCACCGTCGTACGCTGACGATCACCCTCTCCCGGCCTCCCGAAGGTGGCGTCTTGAACCGACCGACCGCACCCGTGACCGCCCGCACCGCGACCTCCGCCGACGTCGACGCGATCGTCGCCACCCTGACCTCCGCGTTCTTCGACGACCCGCTCTGGGGCCCGGCGTTCCCCGACCGCGAGCGACGGGCGGCCCAGGCCTCCGCGATGTGGCGCCTGTTCGCCACCTCCGCCCTGCGCTACCCCTGGACCCTGGTGACGCCGAACGTGGAGTCCGCCGCGCTGTGGATCCCGCCCGGCGGCAACGACCTCAGCCCCGACGAGGAGGAGGGCCTGGAGGACTTCCTGGTCGGCATCACCGACCGGGCCACCGCCGACGGCCTGCTCGCGATCCTCGCGGACCTCGAAGCGGCCCACCCGAGAAGCGAACCGCACTTCTTCCTGAGCCTGCTGGCCACCCACGGCGACCACCGCGGCCACGGCCTCGGCATGGGCCTGCTCGCCGAGAACCTGGCCCGGATCGACGCCCTCGGCGCGGCCGCCTACCTGGAGTCCTGCAACCCCGCCAACAACGAGCGCTACGCCCGGGCGGGCTTCACCGAACTCGACCGGATCACCGTCCCGTCCGGCCACACCGTCTCCACCATGTGGCGCCCGGCCCGCCACTGAGCCGCCACCCGGCGCGGGCGGGCGGGCGCCGCGCCGGAACCGGGCCCGCCGGCGCCCGGACGGCCCGGCGCCCGGGCGCCGGCCCCGGGTTGACACCACCGCCTCCGGCCGGGCCCGCGTCTGTGGCCCCGGGGGCCCGGTGGTGGCAGAGTGGCGCCCATGTGCGGCCGATTCGTCTCCACCACCACGCCCCAGGACCTGCTCGGCCTGCTCGGGGTGACCGGCTGGAACCCGGCCGAGACCCTCGCGCCGAGCTGGAACGTCGCCCCCACGGACCCGGTGTGGACGGTGCTGGAACGGGTCGACCGCGAGAGCGGCGAACTCGCCCGCCGGCTCCGCCCGGTGCGGTGGGGCCTGGTCCCCTCCTGGTCCAAGGACCCGGCCGCGGGCGCCAGGCTGATCAACGCCCGGGCCGAGACGGTGCACGAGAAGCCCGCCTTCCGCTCCGCCTTCGCCAAGCGCCGCTGCGTCCTGCCCGCCGACGGCTACTACGAGTGGGTGCGGGTGCCCGCCGCCGAGGACCGCAAGGCCTACAAGCAGCCCTACTACCTCCACCCCCGCGCCGGCGGCCCGCTGGTGATGGCCGGGCTGTACGAGTTCTGGCGGGACCGCTCGCTGCCCGAGGACGACCCGGCGGCCTGGCTCACCACCGCCACGATCATCACCACCGACGCCACCGACGCGGCCGGCCGCGTCCACGACCGGATGCCGCTCACCATCGGCCCGGCCGACCTGGACGCCTGGCTCGACCCGGAGCACGACGACCCGGTGGAGCTCCGGCGGCTCCTGCACACCCCGGCCGGGGACGAACTCGCGGTCCGGGCGGTCTCCACCACCGTCAACAGCGTCCGCAACAACGGCGCCGCCCTGCTGGACGCGGTACCGGACCCGGTGGGCCACGGCGACGTACCGGGCTGACCGAGCACCCACCGGCGGGCCGCCGGTCCCGGGCCGGGGCGCGACGCCCGGGACATGACCCGGACGCGGCCGGACGGCGGCCGGGCGGAAGAGACGGCCGGTGCCCCAGGCGGCCGGGACACCGGGTGGCGGAGCTTGGATGACAAGCCCGCCTCGACGGGCGACGTCATCCGTCCTCGCCACCCGATGGGGAACCCACATGTCCGCACAGTCCGCGCAGCTCACCCTCCACGACACCCGCCGCGCCCGCTGCCTGCCCGACCTGCTCGACCGGCAGGTGGCCGAGCGCCCGGACGCCGTCGCCGTGACCGGCCACGACGCACACCTCAGCTTCCGGGACCTCCGCGTCGCCGCCGCCGGCCTGGGCGTCCACCTGCACCAGCTGGGCGTGGCGGCCGACGACTGCGTCGGCCTCTACGTCGACCCCTCGCCGGAGCTGATGGTGGGCGCCTGGGGCATCCTCTACGCCGGGGCCGCCTATCTGCCGCTCTCCCCGGAGTACCCCGAGGACCGGATCCGCTACATGATCGAGGACAGCCGGACCGGGGTGATCGTCACCCAGGAGCACCTGCGCACCCGGCTGGCCGGGCTCGTCCCGCCGGGCACCCGGATCCTCGTCCCCGCCGGCCCGGACCGGGCGCCCGGGACACCCGGCGCGGCCGGAGCCGACGGCGCGCACCCGTTCCCGCACCAGAGCCGGGGCCCGGCGAGCCCCCGGCCGGAGTCGCTCGCCTACGTCATCTACACCTCCGGCAGCACCGGCCGCCCCAAGGGCGTGATGATCGAGCACCGGAGCATCGTGTCCCAGCTGCGCTGGCTGGTCGCCGGCGGCCACCTCGGGCCGGACGCCGCCGTGCTGCAGAAGACGCCGATGAGCTTCGACGCGGCGCAGTGGGAGATCCTGGCACCGGCCGGCGGCGCGCGGGTCGTGCTCGGCGCCCCCGGCGTCTACCGGGACCCGGAAGCCCTGATCGACACCGTCCGGGAGTACGGCGTGACCACGCTGCAGTGCGTGCCCACCCTGCTCCAGGCGCTGCTGGACACCGAGCGGCTGGGCGACTGCGGCACGCTGCGGCGGCTGTACTCGGGCGGCGAGGCGCTCTCGCGCCGGCTCGCCCGGGCGCTCACCGCCGAGCTGCCGCGGGCCGCGCTGGTCAACCTCTACGGGCCGACCGAGTGCACCATCAACGCGACCGCCCACCTCGTCGACCCCGCCGCCGTGGGTGAGGACGCCGGGTCGGTGCCGATCGGCGTGCCGGTCGACCGCACCCAGTGCTTCGTGCTCGACGGGGACCTGGCGCCGGTGGAGCCCGGCGCCACCGGCGAGCTCTACCTGAGCGGTGTCCAGCTCGCCCGCGGCTACCTGAACCGGCCCGACCTGACGGCGGAGCGCTTCGTCGCCTCGCCCCACCTCCCGGGCGAGCGGCTGTACCGCACCGGGGACCTCGCCCACTGGAACCCGGACGGCACACTCCAGTGCGCCGGCCGGGTGGACAACCAGGTCAAGCTGCGGGGCTACCGGGTCGAGCTGGACGAGATCGCGCTCGCCATCGAGGAGCACACCTGGGTCCGCCGGGCGGCGGCGATCGTCACCGACGACCCCCGGACGGGCCACCGGAACCTGGTGGCCTGCGTCCAACTGAACCCCAAGGAGGCGGCCCTGATGGACCAGGGCAACCACGGCGGCCACCACCAGTCCAAGGCGAGCCGGCTCCAGGTCCGGGCGCAGCTGTCCGACCCCGGGGTGCGGGACGCCGCCGAACTGGCCGGCCGGCCGGTGGTGGCGCTGCCCGGCGGGCGGGAGAGCGAGCGGCAGCGGCGCGAGACCTTCGCCCGCAAGACCTACCGCTTCTACGAGGGCGGCCGGGTCACCCGCGACGACCTGCTGGCGCTGCTCGCACCGCCGGCCGCCCCGGCGGGCCCCGTCACGCCGCGCACCGGCGAGCCGGACCTCGCCGAACTGGGCGTGATCCTGCGGTGGTTCGGCCAGTTCCACAGCGCGGAGCGGCTGCTGCCGAAGTACGCGTACGCCTCCCCGGGCGCGCTCTACGCCACCCAGCTGTACCTGGAGACCGGCGGGACCGACGGCCTCGACGCCGGCGTGTACTACTACCACCCGGTCGAGCACACCCTGGTCCGGGTCGGCGAGGGTACCGGGGGCCCGGGCCTCACCGTGCACTTCCTCGGCAAGCGGCGCGCGATCGCGCCCGTCTACCGGAACAACATCCTGGAGGTGCTGGAGTTCGAGGCGGGTCACATGCTGGGCGTGTTCGAGGAGGTGCTGCCCGCCCACGGGCTGGCCGTCCGGCCGGTCGGCCTGCTGCCGTCCGTCCGGGCCGGGCTGGACGTGGCCGAGGAGGACCACTACCTCGGCACCTTCGCGATCGTGCCCGCCGACGGCCGGCCGGCGGCGGACCGCACGGAGTACTACGTCCAGGCCCACCCCGGTGGCGTCGAGGGCCTGGCCGCCGGCCAGTACCGCTGGACGGACGGCGGGTTGGCGCGGATCTCGGACGAGCTGGTGCGGTCGCGGCACGTGATCGCGATCAACCAGCAGGTGTACGAGCGGGCCGGCTTCGGCATCACCGCCGTCGGCCGGGCCGAGGAGCCGTGGCTGGAGTACCTCGGTCTCGGCACGGCCCTGCACCGGCTCCAGCGGGGCGGCCTCGCCCTCGGCCTCGGGTTCATGTCCTCCGGCTACAGCTCGAAGACCGGGCACCCGCTGCCGTCCGCCCGGCGGATCGACGCGGTGCTGGCCTCCTGCGGGATCGCGCCGGGCCCGTCGTACTTCTTCCTCGGCGGGAAGGTGAGCGAGGAGCAGATCCGCAGCGAGGGCATGATCGAGGACGCCGTCCACATGAAGGGTCCGGCCGAGATCGTCCGGGACGAACTGGCCGCCGTCCTGCCCGACTACATGCTCCCCAACCGGGTGCTCGTCCTGGACGAGCTGCCGCTGACCGCCAACGGCAAGGTCGACGCGAAGGCGCTGGCCGCCGGTGCGGCGGTCCGGACGGCGGACGCGGGCGGGCCGATGGTCGCGCCGTCGACGCCGACCGAGCACCGGCTCGCGGCGGCCTGGGGCGGGGCGCTGAGGTACCAGGAGGTCTCGGTGCGGGACGACTTCTTCGCCGCCGGCGGCAACTCGCTGATCGCCGTGGCGCTGATCAACCGGCTGAACCGGGAGTTCGGCACCCGGCTGCCGCTGCAGGTCCTCTTCGAGAGCCCGCGGCTGGCCGACCTGGCCGCCCGGATCGACGAGGACACCGGTGAGCCCGGCTCGCGGCTGGTGCCGCTGCACCGCGCGGGCACCGGCGACCCGGTGTTCTGCTGGCCGGGGCTCGGCGGCTACCCGATGAACCTGCGGCTGCTCGGGAGCACCGTGGGGCGCCCGTTCTACGGCATCCAGGCGCACGGCATCAACGCCGGTGAGACGCCGTACCCGACGATCCGGGAGATGGCCGCGGCCGACCTCGCCGAGATCCGCCGGGTGCGGCCGGAGGGCCCCTACACCCTGTGGGGCTACTCCTTCGGCGCCCGGGTCGCCTTCGAGACGGCCTGGCAGCTGGAGCAGGCCGGCGAGCGGGTCGCGGACCTGCTGCTGATCTGCCCCGGCAACCCGGAGCTGCGGCGCGGCGGCGGCGAGCGGCACGGACGCGAGGCCTCGTACCGCGACCCGGCCTACGTGGCGATCCTCTACTCGGTGTTCGCCGGTTCGGTCCGCGGGCCCGGCCTGGAGGCCTGCCTGGCCGAGGCGCACGACGAGGACGGCTTCACGGCCTTCGTGCACCGCCTGCTGCCGGAGCTGGGCGAGGAGTTGATCCGCCGGATCGCCCGGATCGTCGGGGAGACCTACGAGTTCGACTACACCTTCGGCGAGCTCGCGCAGCGGCGGCTGGCCGCGCCGGTGACCATCGTCAAGGCCGCCGGTGACGACTACTCCTTCATCGAGGGGAGTTCGGGGTACTCGGCCGCGCCGCCGGTCGTCGTCGAAGTGAGCGGCGACCACTACGGCGTGCTCAGGGAGCGGGGCGTCGGCGAACTCGTCGCCGCGATCCGGGCCCGGCTGGCCGGCTGAGCGCTCGGCCCTCCCGTTCCGGCGGAGCGGGAGGGCCGCCGGCGGACCGGCGCCGCCGTGCCGGACCGTCCCGCCGGCCGCCCCTCTTCACCGATTGACGATGACATGCCATTGTCGGGGGCGCCGCCCGGACCGCCCGTCCGGGCCGAGGAGAGGAAGACCCTTGGCCGTACCCCCGCTGATCCGCCGCGGGCCGAGGCCCGGCGGCCCGGCCCGCCGGGCCGCCCGCCTGCTCGGCGCCGTCGTCCTCGCCCTCACCGGCGCGCTGACCGCCGCCGGCCCCGCGCACGCCGACTTCGGCACCGACTACCACGACCCGCTCACCGCCGCGAAGCCGCTCACCCGGCCGGACACCCGCGCCTGCACCGTCGAGGCGATGCACGACCAGCCGTTCCGGGACGGCTACGGAAACCCGCCCGACACCCCGTACACCGCCACCGTCACCCCGCCCGCCGCCTGCGCCGGACCCTGGTCGGCAGTCGTGCTGACCCTGCACGGGCAGGTCGCCGGGCGGCAGTTCGACCGGCTGTTCACCGTCCGGATCGGCGGCGTGGAGGTCCTGCTCTCCTCCACCCCCGAGCCCTCCGCCGACGGCATCGGATGGACGGTCGAACGGGACGTCACCCGGTACGCACCGCTGTTCGCCGGCGGCCCGCAGCCGTTCGCCTTCGACCTCGCCAACGTCACCGACGCCACCTACACCGGCGTCTTCCGGATCACCGCCGAGCTCACCTTCTACACCACCTCCGCCCGGTGGCCCGCCGCCCGCACCGCCGACCGGCTGCTCACCACCGGGCCGTTCGGGCTCACCCAGGCCGCCCCGACCGCCACCCGCGACCTCGCCTTCCCGCCGAACCTGGAACGCCTGACCGCCGAGGTGTACGCCCGGGGCGGCGGCGCCTGCGAGGAGTTCGCGTACGCCTCCGCGCCCGACGCGTTCGTCGGCGCGAACCCCGGGCTGGGCGCCTGCGGCAAGGGCCCGTTCCGCGAGCTGCGGCTGACCGTGGACGGCCGGGTGGCCGGGGCGGTCTGGCCGTACCCCGTGATCTACACCGGCGGCTGGGACCCGCTGCTCTGGCGGCCCACCCCCGGCATCTTCGCCTTCGACCTGCCCGCCTACCGGCTCGACCTCACCCCGTACGTCGGCCTGCTGCTGGACGGCCGCCCGCACGCCGTCGGCATCACCGTCAACGCCGCCGAGGCCCAGGGCAACGACGTCTGGACGGGCCAGGTCAACCTGTTCGCCGAGGTCGACCACGGCGCCGCCCGCACCACCGGGGCGCTCACCGACCACGCGGTCGCCCCGGAGGCCGCCGTCTCCACCGCGCTGACCGACCACGGCGGCGGCAGCGGCGACTGGTCCGTCACCGCGGGCCGGCACGACCGGGCCCGCGGCTGGGTGCAGACCTCGCACGGCCGGATCACCACCGAGGTCCGCGACACCCTCGTCTTCGGCTCCGCCCAGCGGTTCCGGGACAGCGGCAACGACCTGACGCTGCGCAACCGCACCGACCTGACCCGCACCACCAGCACCTGGGGCGACGGGCCGCGGCGCACCACCACCGTGCACGAGGGCGAGCCGCTGGACGTCGACTACCGCGTCACCCACGACGCGGCCGGCGCGAGCGACCAGGTCACCACCATGAACCTCGGCTACCACCGGGACACCACCGGCACGGTCGGCGGCCGGACCACCGAGCGTTCCGGCGTCGACCACACCCTGCGCCCGACCGCCCACCGGCACGACGGCGACCGCACCGTCCGCACCGGCGGATCCGTCGAGGACTACCGCAGCACCGGGCCCGACGGCCCGTACCACCGCTCCCTCACCACCGTGGACGGCTGGCCGACCGACCGGGGGTGAACCCGGCGCCGGGTCGCACCGCTCCGGCCGCACCGGGCGGACGGTTCGACCCGGCGGGCGCCTTTCAGGCTCCGGCGAGCCCCGGCGGGAACGCCACCACCCGCCCGCTGCACGGGAATCCGCTGGTGCGAACGGCACCGGCCCTGATAGCAATGTGACATGCTACACAACTCCAAAGTCGCCCTCCGGGCCAGACACGACGCCGACGTCCCCGTACTGCAGGCCGAGCTGTACGACGACGTCGCCACCCGCTCCCGGGCCGACTCCCGGCCCTGGCAGCCCGTTTCACCGGGCACCGCCTGGTCCCCGTACGCGGTCGCCGCCCCCTCGGACGAGGCCGCCTGCTTCTCCGTCACCACCCTCCCCTCGGGCGACCTCGCCGGCGAGGCCCTCCTCTGGGGCATCGACACCCACAACCGCACCGCCCATCTCGGCCTCGCCCTGCGCCCCGCCCTCCGCGGCCGGGGCCTGGCCCGCGAGGTCGTCGCGCTGCTGTGCCACTACGGCTTCACCGTCCGCGGCCTGCACCGCCTCCAGATCGACACCCTCGCCGAGAACCTGCCGATGATCGCCGCCGCGACCCGCGCCGGCTTCACCCTCGAAGGCACCCTGCGCCGCTCCGCCTGGGCCTACGGCGCCCACCGCGACGAAGTCGTGCTCGGCCTGCTCGCCGAGGAGTGGACCGCCCCGGCCGACGTGGCCTCCGACCGGGTCTGACCCGCCCCCGAGGCCCGGATGCGGCTCGGGGGCAGAGCTGCGACGGTTCCGGCCTGGGCCGCGCCCGGCCGGGGCGGACGGCGGCCGGGCAGCGCGCTGGAGGAGTCGACGATGGACCCGCACCTGTCGGGCGAGGCCGCCGTGGTGACCGGGGCGCGTAAGGGCATCGGCCTCGCCGTCACCCGGGCCCTCGCCGCCGAGGGCGTCAGCGTGCCGGCCGCCTCCCGGACCGTGACCGACGACCTCGCCGCGCTCGGCCGCACGACCGACCTCCCGCCGCTCCAGGTGGACCTCACCGCCGCGGACGGCCCGGAGCGGGCGGTCGCCGAGAGGTCGCCGATCGTGCCGCACCGGGCCCGCGGGCCCGCCCGGCGCGGCAGGACCAGCAGCCCGGGCGGCGGCGGACCCGAGGCCGGACCGGGGTGGGGGGGGGGGCCGGGGGGGGCCCCCCGCCCCCCCCCCCCCGGGGGGGCCCCGCCCCCCGGGGGGGGGGGGGGCGCGCGGGGGGGGGGGCGGGGGGGGGGGGGGGGGGGGGGCGCCCCCCCCCCCCCACCCCGGCGCGGTGTCAGCCGCCCAGTTCGGCGCGGACCAGCCTGGCCGCCTCGACCAGGTGCTCCAGCGAGGCCCGGGTCTCCGTCCAACCACGGGTCTTCAGGCCGCAGTCGGGGTTGACCCAGAGCCGCTCGGCCGGGATCGCGGCCAGCCCGGCGCGGAGCAGCGAGGCCGCCTCCTCGGTGCTCGGCACCCGGGGCGAGTGGATGTCGTAGACGCCGGGGCCGACCTCGCGCGGGTAGCCTGCCCCGGCCAGCTCGTGGGCGACCTCCATGTGCGAGCGGGCCGCCTCCAGGGAGATCACGTCGGCGTCGAGCTGGTCGATGGCGGTCATGATCGCGCCGAACTCGGCGTAGCACATGTGGGTGTGGATCTGGGTGTCGGCGCGGACCCCGGAGGTGGAGAGCCGGAAGGACTCGGTGGCCCACTCCAGGTAGGCCGCCCGGTCGGCGGACCGCAGCGGCAGGGTCTCGCGCAGCGCCGGCTCGTCGACCTGGATGACGGCGGCGCCGGCGGCCTCCAGGTCGGTGACCTCGTCGCGCAGGGCGAGCGCGACCTGCCGGGCGGTGTCGCCGGTCGGCTGGTCGTCCCGGACGAAGGACCAGGCGAGCATGGTCACCGGTCCGGTGAGCATGCCCTTGACCGGACGGTCCGTCAGTTCGGCCGCGTAGCGGTACCAGTCGACGGTCATCGGGTGCGGGCGGGAGATGTCCCCGGCCAGCACCGGCGGCCGGACGTAGCGGGTGCCGTAGGACTGCACCCAGCCGTGCCGGGTGGCCAGGTAGCCGGTCAGCTGCTCGGCGAAGTACTGCACCATGTCGTTGCGTTCGGGCTCGCCGTGGACGAGCACGTCGAGGCCGGCCTTCTCCTGGTAGGCGATCACCTCGCGGACCTCGGCCCGCATCCGGTCCCGGTAGGTTCCGTCGTCGATGCGGCCGGCGCGCAGGTCGGCTCGGGCGGTGCGCAGTTCGGTGGTCTGCGGGAAGGAGCCGATGGTGGTGGTCGGCAGCAGCGGCAGACCGAGCCGGGCCCGCTGCGCCTCGGCGCGCTCGGGGTAGGCCGGGGCGCGGCGGGCGTCCTCGGGGGCGGTGGCGGCGACCCGGGCCCGGACGGCCGGGTCGCGGGTCAGCGCGGAGCCGGCGCGGGAGGCCAGGTCGGCCCGGTTGGCGGCCAGTTGGGCCGCGATGGTGTCGGTGCCGTGGGCCAGGCCGCGGGCCAGGGTGGCGATCTCGGTGGTCTTCTGACGGGCGAAGGCGAGCCAGCGGGCGACCTGCGGGTCGAGGTCGCGCTCCAGGTCGGCGTCGAGCGGGACGTGCAGCAGCGAGCAGGACGGTGCGACGTCGACCCGGTCCGCCAGACCGAGCAGCGTGCCGAGGGTGGCGAGGGACTTCTCCAGGTTGTTGATCCAGATGTTGCGGCCGTCCACCACGCCCGCGACCAGGCGCTTGCCGGGCACTCCGCCGGCGGCGGCGAGGTCGTCGAGGTTGGCGGCGCCGGGGCCGGTGAAGTCCAGGCCGATGCCCTCGATCGGGGCCTTGGCCAGGACGGGCAGGGCCTCGCCGAGCCGGTCGAAGTAGCTGGTGACCAGCAGTTGCGGGCGGTCGGTGAGCGCACCGAGTTCGCGGTAGACGCGGGTGGCGGCGTTCAGTTCGGCCGGGGTGCGGTCCTGGACGAGCGCGGGCTCGTCCAGCTGGACCCAGTCGGCGCCGGCGGCCCGCAGGTCGGCGAGGAGTTCGGCGTAGACGGGCAGCAGCCGGTCCAGCAGGGTGACCGGCCGGAAGTCGGCGGCCACGCCTGGGGCGGGCTTGGCGAGCAGCAGGTAGGTCAGCGGTCCGACCAGCACGGGCCGGGGGCGGTGGCCGAGGCCGAGCGCCTCACGGAGCTCGGATACCGGCTTGGCGGAGTTCGCGGCGAAGACCGTGTCCGGGCCCAACTCCGGTACGAGGTAGTGGTAGTTGGTGTCGAACCACTTGGTCATCTCCAGCGGTGCGACGTCCTGGGTGCCGCGCGCCATGGCGAAGTAGCCGTCCAGCGGGTCGGTGTCGACGGCGGCGCGGTGGCGGGCCGGGATCGCGCCGACCGCGACCGTGGTGTCCAGGACGTGGTCGTAGAGCGAGAAGTCGCCGGTGGGGACTTCGGTGATGCCCGCGTCCGCCAGCTGCCGCCAGTTGGCGCGGCGCAGGACGGCGGCGGTGGCGTGCAGGGCGGCGGCGTCGACGCGGCCCGCCCAGTACCCCTCGACGGCCTTCTTCAGCTCCCGGTCGGCACCCTGCCTCGGGTAGCCGTACACGGTGGCCTGCGGGGTGGTGGAACTCGGTGACACGGAACTCTCCTTCGCGAGTCGCGCTGCGATCCCGGGAGAGCACGACGGCGTGGAGGTACGGCAGTGGGGGCACGGCACCGGGGTGGGCCCGCCCGCTCCGCCGACCCGCCCTCGAGGTCACCGAGATCACCGCGTGCGGGGTGCACGCGGGCAGTGGCAGGTCTTCGGACTCGCGGGCACGTCCGCCTGGCTTCCAGGCCGGACACCTACTGGCCGTCGCTTCCCGGGCCCGGCTGGGCCCAGTGCGTGTGACGGCGGTCGTTCCCACTCACCGCTGCGGGGCAGTCCCGGATTCCCACCGGGTTCCCTCTTGCGACGCCGTGGCTGGAGGACACGGCGAACCGACTGCACCGCCCACCCTAGGCCCATCGCCGGCGGCGCGTCAGTGATTGTCCGGATCGCGGATGGCCGGGACGGCCCCGGCGGCCCCGGCCGCCCGGGCAGTTCAGGTGGTGGTCGAGGCGGTGGTCGAGGACGAGCGCGTCAACAAGGACGTGCTGGTCACCCTGGCCGAGGTGCTCGCCGCCGCGCACACCGCGCCGGCTTCCCCCGACGGCGGAATCAGCACATGACGGCCCGTCGTGGTGACGGCCGAAAGGCCGGGTCGAGGGCGCGTGCATGACGTCACAGCGCCGCCGGACCGGTCGCCCGCGGCCCACCCGGCGGTTCGCCCGGGACCGGCCGCGCCCGGCGGACGGGGAGCCGCGCGGCACAATCACTGTCATGCGGCACATCTTTCTCATCGGCATCGGGGCGGGCGATCCCGACCACCTCACCCTGCAGGCGGTCAAGGCCCTCGCCCGCACCGACGTCTTCTTCATCCTCGACAAGAACGAGGAACGGCAGGACCTCATCCGGCTGCGCCGGCAGCTGCTGACCGAGCACGGCCGCCCGGGCCACCGCGTCATCGAGGTCGCGGACGCCGAGCGGGACCGCGCCACCCCGGCGTACACCGCGGCCGTGGACGACTGGCGCACCCGCCGGGCCGACCTGGTCGAGCGGCTGGTCGCCGAACACCTCGGCCCGGAGGAGACCGGCGCGTTCCTGGTCTGGGGCGACCCGAGCCTCTACGACAGCGTCATCGCCGTGATCGACGAGGTCCTGGCCCGCGGCGGCGCCACCTTCGGGTACGAGGTGGTCCCGGGCATCAGCAGCGTCTCGGCGCTCGCCGCCCGCCACCGCACCACCCTGACCCGGGTCGGCCGCCCGCTGCAGATCACCACCGGCCGCCGCCTCGCCGAGGGCTTCCCCGAGCAGGTGGACGACGTGGTGGTGATGCTGGACGGGCGGGCCGCGTTCACCGGGATCGACCCCGAGGGGCTGGAGATCTTCTACGGCGCCTACCTGGGCACCCCGGACGAGATCCTCGCCGCCGGCCCCCTCGCCGAAACCGCCCCCCGGATCCGCGCGCTCCGCGACGAGGCGCGCGAACGCAAGGGCTGGATCATGGACACCTACCTCCTCCGCCGCTCCGGGAGCTGACCCACACCCGCCCCCGGGCCGACCGATCAGTAGCGCGCGGCGCCCGTTTCACCTGGTGAGGCGGTTACCGGCAGCCGGTGCCACGGGAAGCGCCGGCCACCGCGACGGACCGGGGAGGACGCCGACCCGCCGGCATCACCGGACGGCTACGAACCGGCCGGGGCCCCGCCCTCCTCCCGGTCGGCCACGTCCTCGGACCGCTCGCCGGCCACCCCGGCCGCCCCGCCGGCGCCCTCGCGCTCGACGGCCCACTCCGTACGGCGTTCGCGGGTCAGCACCCAGTCGGCGGCCCGGCGCGGAGCCGAGCCCGCCGAACCGCCACGGGCGGCGGCGGCGCACACCCGCCGCAGCAGGGAGTTCAGCTGGGTGCGCTCACCGCGCGTCAGGGACACCAGCAGGTCGTCCTGCACGGCCGACGCGTCGCTGTGCAGGATCTCCAGCGCGAGCTGCCCCGAGGAGGTGAGCGTCAGCACCTCGTGCCGACCGCCGACCTGGACGAACAGGGACTGCACCAGGCCCGCCGCGACGAGATCGTCGAGAGTCTGCGCGGTGTCGACCGTACCCCCGTCGATCCCGGCGACCAGATCGGGCCGGGCGTGCGGGCCCAGCCGGGCCAGCGTGGAGAGGACGGACAGGTGCGCCGGGCTCATCCCCCGGAACTCCAGGCGCGCCGCGAGCAGGGCGTCCGCCGCCCGGCCGGCCGCCGACAGGAGGTGGACGGTCTGCTCGAAGGGACTCGACGATCCCTTCCCCCTGTCGTACACGTCGCATCCAATCGCTGGTGGAGGGCTGCACCACCTCCGGCGGGGGTCACGGGACCACCGACGCCATGCCACGCTGCCGAACGCCGATCACCGGAGGGCCGCGAAACCCGCTCGCGCGCCGCGCCGGGCACGGCGCCGCATCGCGCCGCACGGCGCACCGAGGCCAACGATAGCCGCGCCGCGCCGATCGGTCTACATCGATGTCGTCCGCGACACCCGCTCCCCCGCCGCCGGCGGCCGGCACCGACAACGGCACCCGTCACCGGCCCGGCATGGCCCGCGCGGCGTACTCCACGTACTCGTGCAGCCCGTACGCCAGCCCCGGGATCAGCACCGACACCGCCACCACCGCCACCAGCCAGGCCACGCCCACCCGCCTCGCGCGACCGCGCGGTAGGACCGGCACCGACCCCAGCAGCGCCTCGACCCGCCGCGGCACCGGACCGGCGCCCACCGACAGCAGCGGGTTCCGGCTCCCGCCCGCCCGGGTGGCGGCGGACCCGGCCAGCGCCGCCCGCGCGATCGCCGCCGCCGCCAGCCGGCGGTCCCCCACCGACCCGGCCGCGGCCTCGTCGGCCCAGCGTTCCAGGTGGAAGCCCAGCGCCTCCCGCAGGCCCCGCAGCGCCGGGTGCACCGCCGCCGCGAGGTCCGTGACGACGGACAGCACGTGGTGGCGCCCCGCCAGGTGGGCCCGCTCGTGCGCGAGCAGCACCTCGCGCTCCGCCGGACCGAGTTCGCGCACCATGCCCGAGGTCACCACGACCCGCCCGGGGCGCCCGCGGAAGCCGGGCAGGGCGAAGGCCTCCGCGTCGCCGCCCGGCACCACCAGCACGTCGCCGTCGGCCACCCCGTCACCGGTGGACTCCCAGGCCTTCGCGAGCAGCGCGCGATGGGCCAGCCAGCGGCGCGCCAGCAGCACGGCCTGGACCGCCAGCACCACCCCGGCCGCGCCGGAGACCGGCACGACGGCCGGCCACCGCTCCAGCACGCGCGCCGGCGGCACCCGCTCCATCGAGGCGAGGAACGGCACGTGGAACAGTGCGACCAGCGCCGCCGCGGTGCCGCCCGCCAGCAGCACGGCCGCACCCGTCAGCGCCACGCACGCCTCGCGCGGCGGCAGGAGCGCGGCCAGCCGGCGGGCGGCGGGCGCCGCGCCCCACGGAGCCAGCAGCGTCAGCGCGACCAGGGCGAGGGCCAGGGTCATCCGCGGCCCTCTCCGTCCGGGGCCTCCAGCAGGAGGCGCCGCAGCACCTCCTCGTCCCCCTCGGACAGCGATGACACGAACCGCTTCAGCACCAGCTCACGGTGCGGGTCGCTCTCCAGTTCACGGCGCATCCGCCCGGCCACCAGACCGGCGGCGTCGGCGACCGGCGCGTACGCGAAGCCCCGCCCCGGGCGGCTGCGCTCCAGCGTCCCGTTCTCGTGCAGCCGGCCCAGCACCGTCGCCACCGTCGTCCGGGCCAGCCCCCGGTCGAGCGCCTCGTTGACCTCCTGCGCCGTCAGCGGCCGCTCGGCCGCCCACAGCACGGCCAGTACGTCCGCGACCAGCTCGCCGTGCGGCCGCCTCGTGTCCCGGCTGTCGTCCACCATGTCTCCCGTCCACGGCCGCGCCGCCGGGCAGACGTACAGCGAACCCGGCGACGCCCGCGCCCTCACCACGGCCGACTACATGGTCGTAGACGATCCGGTCGGATGTTCGTAAGGTATGCCTCACCCAACTGTACTGGCCCCACCGGCAGGGCAGACTGGCCGCAGGGGCGCCGCCCTGGGGCTTCACCATGGTGGCCGGGAGAGTCGGGAGTTCAGGTGTGACCGCGCATCGCGAGCCGTTCCTCTACATCGTCGTCTGCGCGTCGGGCATCGCCGGCGGAGTGGACGAGCTGATCACCGCCGCCCGGGCCGAGGGCTGGGGAGTCGGCGTGATCGCCACCCCGAACGGACTCGGGTTCATCGACCGGAAGGCCGTCGAAGCCCGGACCGGCTACCCGATCCGCTCCGCCTGGCGCACGCCGGGCGACCCCCGGCCGCTGCCCCCGGCGGACGCCATCGCGGTGGCGCCCGCCACGTTCAACACCATCAACAAGTGGGCCGCCGGCATCTCCGACACCCTCGCCCTCGGCATCCTCTGCGAGGCGTACGGCCTGGGCATCCCGGTGGCCGTCCAGCCCTACCTCAACGCCGCCCAGGCCGCCCACCCCGCCTACGCGGAGAGCCTGACCCGGCTCCGGTCGATGGGCGTCCTGATCGGTGACGCCGCCCCCCACCAGCCCAAGGCCGAGGGGGCCGGCGCCGCGTACGACTGGACCCGGGTGCTCGACCTGCTCCGCCCGGTGATCGCCGCGGCGGGCCGGGAGTAACGGCCCGCCGCCACCGCCACCGTCACCGGGGGGTCCTCCGGAAGGCGTCCGGGGTGCGGGCGGTCCACGGCCGGGAGTGCGTGCGCGGGAACGGGTCGAGGATGCGGGAGAAGTGGGCGGGATCCTGGGCGGTGCCGCTGCACCGCTCCGAAAGGGTGCCCGCCACCGCGCAGGGCCGGTCCCGCCCGACCGACCAGAAGGCGAGCAGCCGGATGCCCTTCTCGGCCGCGAACCTCGCCAGGCGGGCGGCGTCCTCGGTGGAGAAGACCTCGTTGACGGCGTCGTTGACCCCGATCATCGGGGTGTTGCCCTGCATCGCCCACAGCTGCTCGGGGCTCTTCTCCGGCCAGAGCCGCCCGAGTTGCTCGTGCAGTCCGGTCGCCGCCCCGATCGCGGCGGCGCCCATGTCGAGGTCGGGCCCGTAGTCCATCGTCATGACGTTGACCACGTCCACGTCCAGTCCGTGCTGCCGCGCGTTGGTCAGCAGCCACACCCCGTTGTCGGACAGGCCCCAGGGGTTGACCGGCAGGGTGTAGTCCACGTCGAGCGGGCGGCCGAGCAGGCGGTACTCCTGCTGCAGTTCGGCGAGCGCCTGGTTGCGGCGGTCGTCGGACTGCTGGTCGTCCAGCGCCGCGCCCTCGATGTCGAGGTCGATCCTGGTGACGCCCAGGGTGTTCACGACGCGCCGGTAGGCGGCCTTCAGGGCGCTCACCGTGTCGCAGGCCTGAGCGAGTTCACGCCCACCGGCCCCGCCGAAGGAGACGATCGCGTCGCCGCCCGCCGTCCGCAGACCCCGCAGGGCCGACAGCCACTCCGGGTCGTCGACGGGGATGGTGCCGTCGAAGGCACCGTTGCACCCGCCGTCGCTGACGACGAAGGCGAGGGTGAAGTAGCTCAGGCCGGTGTTCCTGCGGACCTCGGCGAGCGTGTCGGGCGAGTTCCAGGTCTCCAGGTAGGGGGCGGTGAAGTGGGCCGGGAACCCGGGGCGGTGGTGGATCGGCGGCCGCACCGGGCCCGGGGAGCCGCGGGAGACGGCGCTCGCGGGCACGACACCGAGCGGCACGGGAGCCGGGGGCGGGGGGCCGGCAGCCGTGGCACCCGGCGGCGTGGAACCGAGCGGCGCAGCTCCGACGGCGGGGGTAGCGGCAGGGTGACCGCCGACCGCCGGGGTACCGAGAGACGCGGAGCCCAGAGGCGCGGGGCCGAGAGGCAGGGAACCGACCGCGAGGCCCGGCATGGCGGTCGCATGGGCCGGTGCGACGAGCAGCAGAGCCGCGCCCAGGGCCAGCGGGGGGAGGAACGAACTCGGACGGAAGGGGCTGGGCAAGGCGCTGCTCTCTCTTCTGATCCTGGATCGGTGGTCCCCGAGGCTGCCGAGGAGGCCGCCCGGCTCAGGGCCGGACGCCGGAGCGGGTGTCGTGCGGGGGGGCGGAGGTGGCGGGCGAGACCCTCGGTCCTCGCAGGCGGGACCGTGGACGGCCCCACCCGGGCGGACGCAGGGCGCCGGCGCCGACGGGCGTCAGTCCCGGGTGGCCGGGAACTCCACCCCGGGCCTGTCCCCCACCCCGCTGGGGATCCCGACGAAGCACCCGCCGGCCGGCGTCAGCGAGCCGCACAGCACGGCGGCGGACCTCTTGGCGTGCGGGAAACGTGACACGGGGGTGCTCCCTCGACAGCGTGAGGCGGGCGGTACCGGCCTCGATTGCGTCGATTCGTTCCCGTGCGAAGAGTCGGCGGGGGTCGGCCGCGGCGAAATTCACCTGATGGGACGTCACGACCACCGGCCTCCTGACCGGGCTGCGGGCGGTTCAGAGGCTGCGGGCGGTGATGTCGCCGTAGGAGGTGGTGGCGCGGATGGTGAACGCCCCGCTGGGCCACCGGCTGGCCCGCCGGGGCGCCGGGCCGCCGGGCCGCCGGGCGGCTCAGAGGTGCAGGGTGCCCCGGAGCGTGCGGTGGGCGGCGGGTGGGTGGCCGTGGTGGCGGCGGAAGGCGGTGGTGAAGGCGCGGGTGTCGAGGTAGCCGCAGGAGCGGGCGATGTCGGCGATGCCGGTGGCGGAGTCCAGGAGCAGCATCGCCGCCAGGTCGAGCCGCATCCGGCGCAGCGAGGCCATCAGGGAGGAACCGGTCTCGGCCAGGAAGAGGCGTTCCGCATGGCGTGCGGAGAGGTGCGCGGCGGCCGCCACGTCGCGGACGGTGACGGGTCGGGCCAGGTTGTCGGCCAGGTAGCGCCGCATCAGCACCACCGGTGGCGAGAGGCGGGTACCGGGGCTCGCCGCCACCCGCAGGTCCTCCTCGGGGGCGAAGGCCCGGGCCGTCTCCACCACCAGGGCGGTGCCGAGACCGGTCAGCCCCGCCTGGTAGCCGGAGCGCAGCGGGACCGCCTGTTCGGCGAGGGCGGCCACCAGGGAGGCCAGCGACCCGATGCTCCGCGACACCGCCGGCCCGGCCAGGTCGGTGAGTCCGGACCACCAGCCGCGCTCGCCCGGCAGCGGCCCGGGCCGCCCCTCCCGCAGGGTGAACCCCCAGTAGACGATGCCGAGCGGCTCGGCGCGGCTCGACTCGATCTCGTGCACCACGCCGGGGCGGGCGACGAAGACGTCCCCCGCTCCGATCTCGTGGTGCTCCTGGCCGGTGCTGAACCGGCCGGCGCCGCCGTAGGCGAGGCAGACCTCGTAGAAGGAGTGCCGGTGCCAGTAGTTGCGCCACGGCGAGGTCGGGTAGAACCCCAGGTGGACGAAGTCGGCTCGGAAGTCGTCGACCGGGCAGCTCCGCAGGACACCGGTGAGTTCGCCGAACGCCCCGGCGTGCGCCAGTTGTTCCAGCGTCAAGCGTTCCTCCTGCCCGTGGGGTCGACCCCGGCCAGCATCATGCCCTGGCCCAGCGACTGGTCATGCGTGCGGACCGCCGGCGGATCCGCCGGGTCGCGGAACTGCACCAGCCAGGTGGTCCGCGCCTCCTCGCTGGTGTTGACCCCGGAGGCGTGGATCGTCAGGTAGGAGAAGAAGAGCACGTCCCCGGCCTCGGCGGGCAGGGGCAGCGCCGAGGCCAACGGCACCTGCGGGAGGTGGTGACTGCCCTCCGCCACGTGCTCCAGCGGGCCGAGCCGGTGGCTGCCCGGGACGATCCGCACGCAGCCCCTCTCCTCCGGGGCGTCGTCCAGGTGGAAGATCGCGGCGGCCACCCGGTGGTGGGTGTGCGGGAAGAACGGGTGGTCCTGGTGCGGCGGGAAGGGCGAGCCGTTCTCCGGGGGCTTCACGAACAGCTTGGTGTGGTGCAGTTGCACGTTCGGACCGCCCAGCACGGCCGCCGCGACGGAGGTGAAGCGTTCGTCCACCAGCAGTCGGGAGAAGGCCGCGGAGTGGAACTGCGCGTCGTGCAGGTGCTGGATGCGGGTCGGCCGGCCGCCCGCGAGGTCGGCCGCCGCACCCCAGGTCGGGTCCTCGCCGGTGTCCAGTGCGGCCAGCAGCCGGTGGGCGCCGCGGCGCAGCTCCGCCGCCTCCGCTCGGTCGAGCAGCCCCTTGACCAGTACGTAGCCGTTCTCCGCGTACTGCTCGGCCAGGGCCGCGAGTTCGGTCACCGTCACGCTCTCACTCCTTCGTCCCGCCCGGGCGGGAGGCTCCCGCCCGGTTCGGGATCGACGGTAGGCACTCGCCCGCGGCCGTGACAGACACGTGGCGGACGGCTCTGTTCGCGGGACGGACACGCCTGCCGGGGCCTCGTCCAACCGGTCGACGAGGTCCGCGGTGCTCAGGCCCGGGGTGGTCTCCCGCACGACGGCGTCGACTTCGTCGCGGTGGGCGACCCGGTCGGCGTTGCCCAGGAACCGGGGGTCGTCGGCCGTAGAACAGATCCAAGGAGCCCCGCCAGAAGGATTTCTGGCGGGGCTCCTTGACATGCTGTGGGCCGGCTCAGCCGACCATTGTCGCCAGGACGGTGCGCCAGTCCTCGCCCGGTTCGGGGGTGAGGGGGGCGGTCAGGGTCCCGGTCAGGTAGTGCCAGGGGCGGCGGAGTTCCTCGTCGGTGTCGGGGGCGGTGGTGATCGGGCTGTCGGTGCCGAGGAGGCGGACCAGTTCGGCGGTGAACTCCGCCCAGGAGACGTGTCCGCTCACCGCGTTGACGACCCGGCCGGCCGCCGGGTGGCCCGGTGTGGTGCAGGCGGCGAGGGCGCGGGCCAGGGCGGCGGCGTGCACCCAGGAGGCGCCGTACCAGTGGTCGGCCACCGGGAGGGCGATCGGGCGGCCGGCCAGGGCGGCCTGGTAGAGGGCTCCGGTGGAGCCCCAGCGGAGCTGGTCGCGCAGGCGGTGGTGCGGGCCCCAGACGATCGGGGCGCGCACGGCGGTGGCCTGGCCGCTCCGGGTGGCGGCGGCTTCGAACAGGATCCGTTCGCAGTCCAGCTTGGCCTGCCCGTACGGGGTGACCGCCGCGCCGCTGGGGCTGCCCTCGGGGACTTGGGTGCCCGTCGGGCGGCCGTACGCGTCGATGCTGCTGACGAAGACGAACGGGCCGCCGCCCCGCCAGCCGTCGACCAGGGCGCGCATCGCGGCGAGGTCGGTGGCGTGGTCGGTGAAGGTGCAGGCGGAGTGGATCACGGCGTCCGCCCCCTCGACGGCGCGCCGCAGGCTGTCCGGGTCGGCGAGGTCGCCCTCCGCCACCTCGGCACCGCTCAGGGCGGGCAGGTGCGCGGACTCGGGCCGGACCAGCACGCGGACCGGCCTGCCCTGCGCCATCAGCTCCTGGAGGACCGCCGCGCCGACCCCGCCGGTCGCGCCGGTGAGCAGCACGGTGCCGGTGCGGGAGCGGGTGCGCGGGCGGGCGCCGGAGGTCCGGGCGAGGGCCGCGCGGCGCTCGTCCTCGCGGGTGGCGAGCACCGCGGCGAGGGCGCGCGGGGTGCGCTGCTCCAGGACGTCGAGGCCGGTGAGCGGCAGCCCGGTGCGGATGCGCAGGCGTTCGGCGAGCTGGACCGCGACCAGGGAGTGGCCGCCGAGGGCGAAGAAGTCGCCGTCGGCGGGCGGGGTGGCGCCCAGCAGTTCGCCGAACGCCTCCCGGACGGTGTCCACCGGGCCGTCCGGAGGCAGTCCGTCACCGGGAGGTGTGGCGGCGCCCGGCAGCCGGGCGGGGTCGGGGGCGCCGTCGGGGTGGCGCGGCAGTCGGTCCACCAGGGTGACGGCGTGCGGGAGTTCGGCGGCCGGGAGGCGTCCGCGCAGGGCGGCGCGCAGCTCGGTGCCGGTCGGGGCGACCGGTCCGCGGACCACCGCGTAGGCGAGCGGCGGGCCGTCGGCGCGTTCGATCACGGCCGCCTCCACCACGCCGGGGTCGGCCAGCAGGCCTTCCACCACCGGGTGTTCGGCGGCGGCCAGGAGGCGTCCCGGCAGTTCGGACAGGCGCGGGTCCGCCTCCCCCGCCACCGCCGTGAGCACGGCGGCGAAGGCGTCGAGCAGGTCGACGGCGGTGGCCTCGTCCAGCGCGTCCCGGTCGTGCTGCACCAGGCAGCGCGGCGCCGGGCCCTCCTCGACGATCAGGGCCAGGCCGAACTTGGCCAGCCCCAGGTCGAGTTCGACGTTCTCGGAGGTCAGGCCCGGCAGCGTCAGCGGTGCGGCGGGCTGGATCAGGTCGCAGGTGACCGACAGCAGCGGGGTGCCGTCGGTGCCGCGGGCGGCCGCGCCGAGCCGCTCGACCACGAGGTCGAACGGCACGTCGTGGTGCCGCTGGGCGTCGAGCAGTTCGCCCCGTACGGCGGCCAGCAGTTCCGCGAACGACGGGTCTCCGTCCGGGTCGACCCGGACGGCGAGGGTGTTGACCGCGAGGCCGACGGTGTGCCGCAGGTCGGGCCGGGCGCGGTGGCCGCTGGCGCAGCCGAGGACGAGGTCGTCCTGCCCGGCGGCGGTCCGCAGGGTGGCGAACGCGGCGGCCAGGACGACGGTGAACAGGGTGGCGCCGTGCCGGGCGCCGAGGCCGCGCAGGCGGTCCAGGACGGCGGGGTCCAGCGGAGCGGCGTGCAGCGCGGCCCGGCGTTCGCGGGCGCCGGGCGGGACGGGCCGCAGCAGCGCCGGCGGGCGGGCACCGGTCAGCCGGGCGGCGAGCGCGTCGGCGGCGGCCGTGAGTTCGGCGTCCCGGGCGCGCTCCTGGCGGGCGTACTCGGCGTACGACGGTCCCGGCGCCGGGAGTCGGGGCGGCGTCCCGTCGCGACCGGCCTCGTACAGCGCGGCCAGGTCGGCGGCCAGGACCGGCAGCGAGCCCCCGTCGACGGCGATGTGATGGATCGTCAGGACCAGGGTGTGGTCCTGCGGCCCGTACCGCAGCAGGAGGGCGCGCAGCACCGGTCCGGTGGCGAGGTCGAACGGGCGGGCGGCCTCGGCGGCGAGCTGCACCGCGGCCGCCTCGTCCGTCGTGGCGTCCACGACCGGCAGCGGCACCGGGGCGACCGGGTCGGTCTGCTGGTACGGCTGTCCGGCGCGGCTCGGGTAGCGGGTGCGCAGGACGGCGTGCCGTTCGGTCAGCCCGGTGAGCGCGGCGGCGAGGGCCGCCCGGTCGAGCGGACCGCGCAGCCGGGCGGCGATCGGGACGTTGTACAGGGCGCCGCCCTGGCCGAGGTGGTCCATCAGCCACATCCGCTGCTGGGCGTGCGAGAGCGGGGCCGGGCCGTCGGGCACGGTCGGGCGGCGCGGCGGGGCGGCGGCGCTGCGCCGGCCACGGGCGCGGCGCAGCAGGTCGGCCTGGTCGACGGCGGTCACCGGCCCGCTCCCGGTGCCTCGTCCGAAGCGGCGGCGGGGCCCGTTGCGGCGGGAGCTCCCGCACCGCCCACGCCGTCGGCGGCCCGCAGGCCCCGTTCGAGCAGCTCCGCCTGCCCGGCGACGGTCGGGTGGTCGAGGAAGTCGCCGAGCGACAGCTCGACGCCGAGGTCCTCCCGCAGGTCGTCGACGACCCACATGGCGAGCAGCGAGTGGCCGCCCTCGGCGAGGAAGTCGGCGGCCGGGTCGGTGATCGGACGCTCCAGGGCCCGGCTCCAGGCCTCGGCGACGACCTGCTGGATCGGGGTGAGCGCGACGCGCTCGGCGGGGCGCTGCCCGACCTCGTCGGCGGCGGCCAGTGCCCGCCGGTCCACCTTTCCGGCACCGGTCAGCGGCAGCGCGGCGAGCACCGCCCAGGCGGTGGGCAGCAGATGGGCGGGCAGTCGCTCGGCGAGCCGGGCGCGCAGCGTCCCGACGGCCTGGCCGGCGCCTTCGGCGAGGACGACGCAGGCGGTGAGGGCGGCGTCGTCCTGCCCGGCCCTGCGGACCACGACGGCCGCCTCGGCGACCTCGGGGAGCTGCAGCAGCGCGTGCTCGACCTCGCCCGGTTCGATCCGGAAGCCGCGCACCTTGACCTGCTCGTCCGTACGGCCGTGGAACTCCAGCGTGCCGTCGGGCAGTTCGCGCACCAGGTCGCCGCTGCGGTAGGCACGACCGACGTCCGGCAGCTCGCGGAAGCGCTCGGCGGTCAGCTCGGGCCGGTTGACATAGCCCTGGGCGAGGCGTTCACCGGCGATCCACAGCTCGCCGACGGTGCCCGGCGGGACCGGCGCGAGCCGCTCGTCCAGGACGAGGACGCGGGCACCGCCGAAGGGCCGGCCGATCGGAACGGCGCCGGCGCAGTCGGCCTGGGTGACCCGGTGCAGGGTGGTGAAGGTGGTGGCCTCGGTCGGTCCGTAGACGTTGACCAGTTCGAGCCACGGGAAGGCGCGCAGCACCGAGCCCGCGTGCTCGGGCGACAGCACCTCGCCACCGACCGCCAGGGTGCGCAGCACCCCGAAGATCCGCGACTGCCGGGCGGCGAGGTGGTGGAAGAGCGCACTGGTGAGCAGCAGGGTGGTGACGCCGAACCGCTCGACGTCGCGGCCCAGGTCCTCCGCGGTCGGCCGGTCGGCCGGCGAGACGGCGACGGCGGCGCCGCGGGCCAGCGGGGCCCACAGCTCGAAGGTGGAGGCGTCGAAGGTGACGGCGGAGTGGAAGAGCACCCGGTCGCGCGGGCCGACCGCGATGGCGTCCGGGGCGGTGACCAGGTCGGTGACGGCGGCGTGCGGGACGAGCACGCCCTTGGGCCGCCCGGTGGAGCCGGAGGTGTAGAAGACCAGGGCGGGCGCGGCCGGGTCGGCGGCGTCGGGCGCCACCGCCCCGGTCGCGTCGGTGCCGTGCTCGGTCAGCACGAGGGTCCGGTCCTCGGTGAGGCCGGCCTCGGCGAGCAGCGCCTTGTCGCCGAGGACGAGCCGGACTCCGGCGTCGGCGGTCATCTCGGCGATGCGCGGGCGCGGGTAGGCCGGGTCGAGCGGGAGGACGTGGCCGCCGGTGCGCCAGATCGCGAGCTGGGCGACGACCAGGCGGGTGGAGCGGGCGCAGAGCAGGCCGACGGCGCTGCCGGGGCCGATTCCCCGGGCGGTCAGAACGGCGGCCAACCTGGCTGCGGCGTCCACGAGTTCGCGGTAGGTGAGGATGGTGGTGCCGTCGGTCACGGCGAGCGCGTCGGGCTGCCGTTCGGCCTGTTGGGCGATCAGCGCGGGCAAGGTCGCGATGGTCATGGTGTTCCCTTCCGGGCGCCCCGGCGGTACGGCCGGGGCGCCCCAGTGAGGCGGTGCGGGAGGGTCAGGCGGTCGCGGCCGGGGCGGCCGCCCGCTCCTCGACCAGGCGGGCGACGGCCCGCAGGTCCGGCTGGCGCAGCACCAGGGGTGCGCGCAGCCGGATCCCGTACGCGCTTTCGAGCGCCTCCAGCAGTCGGGCGGCGGCGAGCGAATTGCCGCCGGACGCCAGGAAGTTGTCGGCGAGGCCGAGGTCGGCACGGCCGATCAGCTCACGGCAGAGCTTCAGTACGGTGCGCTCGGTGGGGGTGTCGCCCTCCTCCGCCGCCGCGGGCTCCGGTGGCACCGCGGCCAGCAGCGCCCGGCGGTCCACCTTGCCGTTGGCGTCCAGCGGGAAGCGGTCCACCAACCGGACGGCGGAGGGCACCGCCTGCTCGGGAAGCCAGGGCCGGACGGCGTCCAGCAGCCGCGCCGGGTCGATGCCGCCCCCGGAGGCGGCCCCGCCGGCCTCCCCGCCGTCGCCCACCTGGACGAAGGCGAGCAGCCGGACGCCACCGGCGGGCGCCTGCTCGGCGGCCACGACCGCCCGGCGCACCCGCGGGTCGCGCTCGAACGCGGCCTCGACCTCGGCGGGTTCGATCCGCACACCGCTGACCTTGACCTGGTCGTCCAGGCGGCCCTGGAACTCCAGCACCCCGTCCGCACGCATGACGACCCGGTCGCCGGTGCGGTAGACCCGGTCGGTGCCGTCCACGCCCTCGGGGGCGTCGAGGAAGCGGAGGGCGGTCAGCTCGGGGTCGAGGTACCCGGCGGCCAGGCCGCGCCCGCCGATCCGCAGCTCACCGGAGACGCCGCGCGGCACCGGCCGGCCGTCCTCGTCGGTGACCAGCACGACCGCGCCCGCGATCGGCAGCCCGATCGGCGGTGCGCCGTCGCCGTGGCCGCCGCCGGGGGCCATCGTGTGCACGGTGGTGGTGACGGTGGCCTCGGCGGGGCCGTAGGCGTTGTGGACGGTGGCGGTGACGTCCGGCCCGGGGGCGCGGCGCAGCCGGTCGCCGCCGACGGTGAGGTGGCGCAGCGCCAGCCCGGCGGGCCAGGGGCGGCCCAGGACGGGCTCGGCCAGCGGAGTGGGCAGGACGGCCACGGTGATGCCGGCCTCGCCCCACCAGTCGGTGAGCGCGCCGGAGTCCCAGCGGACCGTCTCGGGGGCCACCACCAGGGCGGCGCCGGAGGTGAGGCCGGCCCACAGCTCCATCACGTGCGGGTCGAAGGCGACGCCGATCAGCAGGCTGTGCCGCTCGCCGGGACCGAGGCCGGTCAGCTCGCGGTACCACCGCAGCATCGCGCCGAGCGCGGGCCCGGTGACGGCGACGGCCTTCGGGGTGCCGGTGGACCCGGAGGTGAGCACCGCGTAGTGGGTGCCGGCCGGGACGGGCACCTGCGTGCCGGACGCCAGGGCGGCCACCACGCCCCCGGTGGGCAGGTCCAGCGCGAGGCGTTCGCCGCCCGGCGGCAGCAGGTCCGGCTCGCCGACCAGGCAGGCCGGTCGCAGCTGCTCGGCGACGGCCCGCAGCCGGCGCTCGCCGGGGCGCGGACCGAGCGGCAGGTGGACGGCGCCGAGCTTGGCGGCGGCCAGGGTGACGGCCACCAGCGACACCGAGTGGCCGAGGCAGACGCCGAGCAGGTCGCCCGGGCCGACCTTGCCGCGCAGGGCTTCGGCCGTCCTGTCGGCGAGGCGGTCGAGCTCGGCGTAGCTGTAGGTCCGCTCGCCGTCGATCAGCGCGGGGGCGTCCGGGGTGCGCTGCGCCCAGCTGGTGAACAGGTCGAGGATCGCGCCGTCCCGGTACGGACGGCCGGATGCGACGCTCAGGGATTCCATCATGGTCTCCTCAGTCTTGACGAACCGTCAGTTCAGGCCCATGGAGCGGGCGATGATGACCTTCTGCACCTCGGAGGTGCCCTCGATGATCGTGGTCATCCGCACGTAGCGGTACAGGAACTCCAGCGGGTGGCCCCGCACCCAGCCGGTGGCGCCGTGCACCTGGAGCGAGCGGTCGACCGCCCGCACCGCGGTCTCGGAGGCGGTGAGCTTGGCGAGCGCGGCGTTCTCGGGCGACTCGGTGCCCTCGTCGACCAGCCGGGCGCAGGCGAGGGTGAGCAGCTTGGAGGACTCGACCTCGGCCCGGGTCGACACCAGGTGCTCCTGGACGTGCTGGTACTCGCCGATCACCCGGCCGAAGGCACGCCGGTCCCTCGCGTACTCGACGCCGATGCGCAGCGCGTACTCCGCGATGCCGTTGCACATCGCGGCGACCACCAGGCGGCCGCGCGAGAGGCTGTCCATGGCGAGGGCGGTGGCCGCGCCGACCCCCTCCTCGCCGCCGATCACGGCCTCCGGGCCGACGGTGACCCCGTCGAGGAGCAGCTCGAACAGCGGCTCGCCCGACATGCCCTCGTAGCGCTGGCCGATCCGCAGCCCGGGCTGGTCCATCGGCAGCACGAAGGCGGTGGACCCGGTCGTGGGACCGGCGCCGTCGCCGAGGTCCGTGGCGGCCACGACCAGCGCGATCCCGGCGTGCTCGGCGTTGCTGACGAAGGTCTTGCGCCCGTTCAGCACCCACCGGTCGCCGTCGCGCCGCGCGGTGGTGGTGAGCCGGAAGGCGTCGGAACCGGCGTGCGGCTCGGTGAGGGCGAGGCAGCGGGTCTGCTCGCCGCGCACCAGCGGGATCAGGTGGCGCTCGATCTGCTCGGGGGTGCCGTGGCGCAGCAGCGGGCTGGGACCGTCGGAGCCGGCCAGCGCGTACTGGGCCAGGACGCAGCCGCTGCGCCCGGCGGCGTGGTGCAGCAGGACGACGGCGGTGAACGGCATGCCGGAGCCGCCGAGCTCCTCGGGGTAGTCGCCGGCGTAGAAACCGAGCGCGGCGGAGCGCTTGCGGACGTAGCTGCGCAGGTCGCCCGGCACCTGGTCGGCGGTCTCGGGCAACTCGGCGGCCAGCGGGACGAGTTCGCGTCGGACGAAGCTCTCGAAGGCCTCGACGAGTTCGCGGTGGCCGTCTTCCAGGACGGCGGAGGGCGCGGTCATTTCGGGGCCGCCTTTCACTTCTGGCCGATGAGGGCGCGGGCCTGGTCGGCCAGCACGGCGTGGCGGAACAGGGTGCGCAGCGGCGGGCGGCTGCCGAGGTGCGGCTCCAGGTGGGCGGCGAGCTGCGCGGCGAGCAGCGAGTGGCCGCCGACCTCGAAGAAGTGCGAGTCCGCGGAGAAGCGGTCGTGGCCGAGCACCTCGCGCCAGGCGGCGGCGATCAACTCCTGGGCGGGGTCGGCGAAGGCGCTCGGCGCGGTCTCCGCGTCGGCGGCCTCCTCGGCCTCGTCCGCGAGCCGGGCGAGGGCGGCGCGGTCGGGCTTGCCGCCGGGCAGGGTCGGCATCGCCGCGACGGCGGTCCAGCTCGCCGGGACGAGTCCGCCGGGCAGCCGGCGGGCGAGCGCCTCGTGCAGGCCGGCCTGGTCGGGGCGGTCGGCGCCCTCCAGGAATCCGAGCAGCCGGGGACCGGTCTGCGGGTCGGTGTGCAGCACCACCGCGCAGGAGCGGCCGCCGAGTTCGGCGGAGGCGGCGGCCTCGATCTCCTCCAGCTCGATGCGGTGGCCGCGGAGCTTGACCTGGTTGTCGGCGCGGCCGAGGAAGCACAGCCGGCCGTCCAGGTCGCGGTAGCCGCGGTCGCCGGTGCGGTAGACGCGGGCGCCGTCGAGCGCGGGGACGCTGACGAAGCGGGCGGCGGTCGGCTCCGGCAGGCCGAGGTAGCCGTCGGCCAGCATCGGCCCAGCGACGACGAGTTCGCCGACGCAGCCGGCCGGCAGCGGGCGCAGGGTGTCGTCCAGGACGTACATCCGGACGCCGTCCAGCTCGGTGCCGAGCGGGACCTCGGCGTCCGCGGCGACATCGGCGGCGGTCACCTGGTACACGGTGGAGGTGACGGTGGCCTCGGTGACGCCGTAGCCGTTCAGCACGGTGGTGTGCTCGATCAGGTCGGCGAGCGCCCGGGCGGGCAGCCGCTCGCCGCCGAGCACGAGCAGCCGGGGCGACCAGCGGTCGTCGCGCAGCGCTTCGCACAGCTCCTCGCGGACGGCGAGCAGGTAGCTGGTCGGCAGATTGGCGACGGTGACGCCGCGGGCGGCGAGGACGGCCACCAGCTCGGGCCCGGTGGGCACCTCGCGCTGCGGCACGACCAGGGCGGCGCCGACGGCGAGGGCGGGCAGCACCTCCTCCAGCGCCACGTCGAAGGACGGCCGGGCGAACAGCAGCACCCGGTCGGCGGAGGTGAGTTCGTAGCGTGCGGCGATCGCGGCGACGTAGCCGGCGAGCGCCTCACGGCCGACCCGGACGGGCTTGGGCACACCGGTGGAGCCGGAGGTGTGGATCAGGTAGGCGGCGCCGTCCAGCACCGCGGCGGGCTCGGCCTTCGGGAACGCCGGGCCGTCCAGGAGCGCCGGGGTGACGCCCTCGGCGGGCAGCGCGAGGGCGCTCTGCCGGGTGGCCAGGACGAGGGCCGGGCTCAGCCGCTCCAGCAGCAGGCCGAGCCGGCCGGCCGGGTCCTCGGTGGACAGCGGCGCGTAGACGGCGCCGTGGCGCAGGCAGGCGAGCAGGGCGACCACGCTGTCCGCGCCGCGCGGCAGGACGGTGGCCACCGGCTGACCGGGGGCGACCCCGGCGGCGCGCAGCCGCTCGACCAGCGCGGCGACGCGGCGGTCGAGTTCGCCGTAGCTGATCCGCTCGCTGCCGGCCAGCAGGGCGAGCGCGCTCGGATCGTGGGCGGCGGCCGGGTCGAGCAGCGCCGGGGCGTCGGTGGGCACGGCCGGGGCGTCCGCGGGCACGGCGGCGGCCGGCTCCGTCTCGGGTGCCGGGGCCAGCTCGGCGATCGGCGCCAGCGGGCGGTCGAGGTAGCAGCGCAGCAGCTCCAGCAGCCGCTCGGACAGCAGCACGGCCTCGGACTCGCGGAACAGGTCCGCGTCGTAGTCCCAGACCAGGGTCATGCCGGCGACGCCGTGCTTCTCGCCGACCACCCGGCGGTCGTCGGGCAGCAGCACCAGGTCGAGGTCGAAGCGGGTGGTGCCGGTGTTGAAGCCCTCGTACAGCGAGACCTCCAGCCCGGGCGCCTGGACGTCCGGCAGCGCCGCGTCGTGCGCGCTGAACATCACGTTCCACAGCGGGTTGTCGGCGCCGCTGGTGTGCAGGCCCAGGCGGCGGGTCAGCTCCTGCACCGGCAGGTCCTGGTACGGCAGCGCGCGCATCAGGACGTCGGTCACCTCGTCCACCGCCTCGGTGCCGGGCGCGGCGGGATCGAGCCGCAGGCGCAGCGGCACGGTGTTCACGAACATGCCGACGGTGCCCTCGAAGCCCTCCGGGCGGTTGCCGACGGCGGTGCCGACCACGAGCTCGCGGTGCCCGCTGTGCCGGCGCAGCAGCTCGGCGAGCAGGGCGAGCATGGTGCTGAACGGGGTGTGGCCGTCCGCCTTGCTGCGCTCGCGCAGCCGCTCGGCCAGGTCGGCGCCGATCGACTGGCGCAGCTGGCCGCCCCGGTGGCGGCGCTCGGCGCCCGGCCGGGCCAGCCCGGGCAGCGTGACCTCGCGCGGCGCGTCGGCCAGCTCCTTGGTCCAGAACTCGAGAGCGCGCTCGCGGGACACGTCGGCGGCGGTCCGCGCGTGCTCCTCGTACGAGGGGGCGGCGGGCAGCCCGTAGGGCTCGCCGAGGACCTGGGCGCGGTAGACGGTGAACAGGTCGCGCAGCAGGATCGCGAAGGAGTGGCCGTCGTGGACGAGGTGGTGCTCGACGTGGATCAGCCGGTGGTGCTCCTCGGCGATCCGGACCAGGTGCCAGCGCAGCACCGGCGCCCGCTCGGTGTCCACCGGCTCCTCGGCCTCGGCGGCGAGCAGTCGCCGGAAGGCGGCGTCCGGGTCGTCCTCGGCGGTGAAGTCGCTGTGGCGCAGCTCCGGTCGACACCCCTCGGCGACCCGCTGGCCGGGCAGGCCCTCGGGCCGGGGCACCAACTCCAGGCGCAGGCCCGGGTGGTGGTCCAGGACGGCGGCCAGACCCGCGTGCAGCGCGTCCCGGTCGAGGGTGCCGTACAGGTCGAGGACGGCGGTGAAGTTGTAGGCGCGGCTGCCCGGCAGCATCTGTTCGTGCAGCCAGACGATCTCTTGCGACGGAGAGAGTGCGAACATGGGCGGTTCCCTTGTGTGGTGGGCTTGTCGGCACGTCGGTGGTGGCGCCGGCGGCGGGCGTGGGGTGGTCCCGTTCCGGCTGTCAACCGGGGCGCACCGAGGTGACGGTGCGGTCCCGGGTCGGGGCATCTGCACGGTCGGGCCCGTCGGGGCCCGCGCGTCCAGGCGCGGTGGATCCGGCGAGGCGGATCCGGTGGGGGAGCTCAGGCCCGCGCGGGAGGGCGCGGGAGGTCGGGGCCCGCGGCGTGGGGCGCGGGAGGTCGGGCCCTCGCGGTGGGGCGCGGGAGGTCGGGCCCTCGCGGTGGGGCGCGGGAGCGGTGCGGCACGGGAGCTGTGGGCACGGGAGCTGTGCGGCGCGAGCCCCGGCCGGGGCGGGCGCGTTCGGGCCCGGTGGCCCGGCTGTGGGAGCCCCGCGCCAGGTCGGCCGCCGGATACCGGCGGCAGGTCAGGCGCCGGCGCCCGACGGACCGTCAGACGCTCCACCCCGGAGGCGGATCAGGCGAGCGCGCCCGGGCGGGGCCGGGCGTAGAGGTGCTGCCGCAGGACGGCGAGCAGGTCGGCGAAGGCGGCGTGGGCGTCGGTCTCGGCGAAGCGGTCGCTGTCCCAGGCGAGCCGGACCAGCAGGTCGTCGCCGTGCGAGGCGGAGACGGCGAGCGGGGCGGCGAGCGGTCGTCCGGCCAGGTGGGTCTCCCGGCCGGGCGTGCCGCCGAGCACCAGCGGCGGGCGGCGGTGCAGGTCCTCCAGGGTGAGCATGGCGTCCAGCGTGCCCGACCAGGCCGCCCCCGCGGTCCGTGCGGCGCGCACCACCTCGTCGAACGGGGTGCCGGCGTGGTCGAGGTCGTCCCACCAGGCGTCGGCGAGGGCGTCCAGGTCGTCGGTGGCGGTCGGACCGGCCGGGTGCACCAGGGTGTTGAGGAAGCAGCCGAGCGCGGCGGGCGCGCCGGGCGGGCGGCCGCCCCACGGGTAGCCGAGCGCGAGCGGGCCGTCCACGGGGTGCAGCCGGTGCGCGGCGGCCCCGACGGCGTCCAGCAGGGCCGGGAAGACCGCGCCGCGGGCGGCGCCCTCGGCGGCGGGCAGCCGCTCGGTGAGCATCCCGGTGGACGTGGCCGCGCCGCCGCCGGCCCCGGTCAGGGCGCCGAGCCGACGGCCCCAGTGGGCCTGGGCGGCGGTCCCGCCGGCGGCGTCCTCGGCGGCCAGTTGGAGTTCGACGGCCTGGCGGTAGTCGGCCAGCGCCTGCGGGCCGGGGCCCGCCGCCGGGGCGTCACCGCCCTCGTAGGCCTCGCTCAGCTCGGCGGTGAGCACCCCGAGCGACTGCTCGTCGCAGGCCGCGTGGTCGAGCGCGAGGGCGAGCAGCTCCTCCTCGGCGTCCGGGTCCCGGGCCACCAGCAGGCGCAGCGCGGGGCCGCCGGCGGGGCGGTCCAGCAGGGCCCGGCGCAGCGCCGCGCGGGCCGTGTCGCCGGGGGCGACGGTGATCCGGGCGGCCTCGGCCGAGGGGCCGCCGACCCGCAGGACGGGTGTGCCGCGCACGGTCGCGAAGCCGCCGGACAGGGCCGGGTGGTGGGCGGCGACGGCGGCCGCGGCGCGGGCCAGCCGCTCCACGTCGAGGGTGCCCCGCGGGTAGGCGAAGAACAGCGGGACGACGTCGGAGCGGTCGTGCGGCGCGAGTCGACGGGTGATCAGGAACCGTCGCTGGGCTCCGGTCAGCGGGAGCAGGTCGGCCGGGGAGTCCGCGGCAGCGCTGCGGTACCGGGCGAGGTAGGCGGAGGTGATGCTGGCGTGCACGGGAACGGTCTCCGGTTTCCGGTCGCGGCTCGGCAGGAGGTCTGGGGTCGGTCAGTGGGTGCTGGGGCTCACGGCGGGCTCCTCGGCGGCGCGATCGGGGCTGCCCCCGGCGGCGCTGTCGGTTGTGGTCGCGGTGGCGTCCCCGCCGGCGGCGGTCGACCCGATACCGTCCGGGCCGCCCGGCAGTTCGCGCATCCGCCGCAGCGGCGACAGCAGCAGCGGCACCGGCACGAGCAGGAACCCGACCGCGCAGAGCCAGAGCGCGGCCCGCGGCCCGGCCGAGTCGGCGACGATGCCGCCGCCCAGCGCGCCGATCGGCAGCGTGCCCCACACCAGGAAGCGCATGGTGGCGTTCATCCGGCCGAGCAGCTCCGGCGGGCAGACGCTCTGCCTGAAGCTGACCTGGGCGACGTTGTAGGCGACCGCCCCGAACAGCACCACCCCGGAGGCGAGGCCGAACAGCACCACGCCCAGGCCGCCGTCGGACAGCGGCCACAGCACCGCGAACGGCGCCGTCACCAGCGTGGACAGCCAGATCAGCCGGGCTTGTCCGACCCACCGCGCCAGCCGGCCCGCGCACAGCGCGCCCGCCAGCCCGCCGACGGCGGAGACCGACAGCAGCACGCCGATGGCCCCCGGTGCCAGGTCGAGCACCCGCACCCAGAAGACGGTCTGCACGGCCATCAGCACGGCCGCGAACAGGTTGGACACCGCAGTGGCGGCCGCGATCGCCCGCAGCAGCGGGTGCCCGAGCACGAACCGCACGCCCTCCCCCACCTCGGCGCGCAGCGAGCGTCCGGGCTCCGGCTCCGCGAGCGGCTCCTCGACCCGGATCCGGGCGAGCAGCAGTGCGGAGACCAGGTAGCCGAAGGCGTCGGCCACGATGGCGAGCGGCGCGCCGAGCAGTTGGACCAGTCCACCGCCCAGGCCCGGCCCGGCGATCTGCGCCGAGGACCGGACCGTCTCCAACGCCCCGTTCCCGTCGACGAGTTGCTCGCGCGGCAGGACGGCGGGCAGGAAGGACTGGTGGGCGACGTCGAAGAACACCGTCGCCACCCCCGTGACCAGCGCCACCAGGTAGAGCTGCGGCATGGTCAGCACCCCGAGCGCCGCCGCCGGCGGGATCGTCCCGACCGCCAGGCAGCGCACGAGGTCGGCGCGGATCAGCACCGGAAGCTTGCGCATCCGGTCCAGCCAGGCTCCGGCCGGCAGTCCGACCAGCAGGAAGGCGGCGGTCTCGGCGGCGGTCAGCAGGCCGACCTCGAACGGGGTGGCGTCCAGCACCACCACCGCCACCAACGGCAGCGCGACCAGCGTGACCTGACTGCCCGTCTGGGCCGCCGCGGCGCCGGTCAGCAGGAGCCGGAAGTCGCGGTGGCCGAACAGACGGGCCCGACGGGGGTGAGGCTTCTCGTTCATTGGTTCGACTTTCCGTCACCCCTTCGACACCGGGCAACCACCGGGTCCGTTTCCGGACGAACCGCCGGTCGGCCGGATCCCGCCACTCCCCCGACCACCCCTTGCAGGCCTCCTACGCGCCCTTATGGCCCGGGCGCGGGGCCGCCGCGGCCGGTCGGCCTAGGCGGCACGGGCCGAGGAGCACCCGGGGGCCGTCGGCGGTCGGCCGTCCATTTCTCCGTCCGATATTCGGACCCCTACTTTCCGGCCATCGGACGCCACCACTCAACTTGGCCGGATTCCGTGGAGTACCGCGAGGACGTCACCCCACCGTGATATGGGCGTGACCGACGGTGGCCGCGTCGAACCATCGACCCGTCCGCCTGTCGACCCGTACGCATGTCCACCCGTCCGAATGTCGACCCGTCCACCCGAGCTGCCGCGCCCTCAGCCCTCCGACCGACGGGTGATCGCCAGCACCGCCATGTCGTCGTCCCGCGGACCGCCGGTCCACCGCTCGACATCGGCCACCAGCGCGTCCAGCACCTCGCCCGGCCCGGCGACCGGCCCCAGCCCGGCCAGCCCGAGCACCGGGTCGTAGAACTCCCCCGCCGCATCCCGGGCCTCGGTCACCCCGTCGGTCACCAGCAGCAGCGTGCACCCGGGCGGGAACGGCCGGCTCTCCGGCGCGGGCCGCGCGACCCCCAGGCCGCCCATCCCCAGCGGCAGCCCCGGGTCGGCCGCGTCCAACCGCAGCACGGGCGGCGCGAGCCGGGCGTCGGCGCTCAGCAGGTACGGGCCGGGGTGCCCGCAGTCGAGCGTGCGCACCACCCCCTCCCCCAGCGGGAGCTCCACCAGCAGCGCCGTGATGAACCCCTCCATCCGCAGCTCCTCGCTCATCTGGTCGGCCTCCCGGAGCAGCGAGTCCTCCAGCGCGTCCGCGAGCGCCGCCAGGTCCGCCACCCGGTGCGAGGCCTCCCGGAAGGCCCCCAGCAGCACCGAGACCGCCCCCACCGCCTGCAGCCCCTTGCCCCGCACGTCCGCGATCAGCACCCGGACGCCGAAGCGGGTGGTCTGCAGCGCGTAGGCGTCCCCGCCGATCAGCGCCTCGTCCTGGGCCGCGTGGTAGGAGGCCGCGACCGACAGCTCCCCCACCCGCCCCGGCGGCTCCGGCAGCACCGCCCGCTGCGCCGCCTCCGCCACCGACCGCACCCGCGCCAGCCGCCGCCCGTGCCGGGCCACCACACGGTTCACCCCGACCCCTAGCAGGGCGGCGAAGGCCGTGTTGGCCAGCTCCAGGAACCCGTCGGCGGTCCCGATCGACCCGTCCTGGGTGGACAGCACCAGGATCCCGGTCACATTTGCCAGTCCGACCGCACAGGTGTCCCGCAGGGTCAGCAGCGCCCCGGACAACACGGCGGCGGCGGCCAGCAACGGGTCACCCCAGTAGTCGGCCGGATCCAGCGAATTCCACACCAGCCCGCCGACGATCAGCAACCACGGCGCGACCCGCACATACGGCGGCCACGGCACGGACCTCGGGGGCATCGGCGACCTGGCTTCCGTCTCACCACCATCCGGAAGGGCTCCCTCCGATCGTAGCCACGTGCCGGCGGAACTCGCACGACGGATGACGTCGCCGGGGCCCGCACGAACGCGCCGAGAGCCTCGGCGGCACCCTGACCAGCGGCCCCACCACCGGCGGCGGCTTCCGCGTGCGCGCCACCCTGCCTGACCGCAGCCACTGACCCACTGGTTGGGTCGTCGGAGCGGCGAACCGATGCTCCCGGCGGTACCCGTGGCAGCGGGTCAGCGCACCCGTCCGCGTGGCTTGAGGGGCAGCGCGGGGAGTTCCGGGGCGCGGAGCCGGGCGCCGTCGTAGCCGTGGACCTCGCCGAAGCGGGTGGTGGTCATCCAGTCCTCGCGGGCCTGGTTGATCTCCTCTCCGGAGCGGCCGATGAAGTTCCACCACATGACCAGCTTCTCCTCGAACGGCTCGCCGCCGAGGAGGAGGACGGCGGCGTCGGTGCGGGCCAGGAGGGGGAGTTCGCGGCGGTCGGTGCCGAGGTAGAGCATGGAGCCCGGTTCGACGCGGACGCCGTCGACGTCGACGCTGCCGGACATGGCGAGCACGGCGTACTCGAAGCCGGGCTCCAGGGGGAGCTTGAGGTCGGCGCCCTCGGTCAGGGCGAGGTCGGCGCCGACCAGGGGGGTGTAGGCGGTGCCGGGGGAGGTCGCGGTGTCGAGGCTGCCCAGGATGACGGTGCCGCGCAGGCCGGGGGCGGTGACGACGGGCAGGTCGGCGTGGTGCTCGAAGGCGGGGGCGGTGTGCCGGTGGGCGTCCGGGAGGGCGACCCAGAGCTGGGCGCCCTCCAGGAAGCGGGCGTGCGCGCGCGGGGACTCCTCGGAGTGGGAGATCGCACGGCCGGAGGTCATCAGGCCCAGCTCGTAGGGGCGGACGGTCTGCAGGCTGCCGAGGCTGTCGCGGTGCAGGACCTCGCCCTGGTGGAGCCAGCTGACCGTCTGCAGGCCCATGTGCGGGTGCGGCGGGACCTGCATGCCGGGCTCGTCGGCGATGTCGTCCGGGCCGTAGTGGTCGACGAAGCACCAGGCGCCGACCATCCGGCGGCCGAGGTTGGGCAGCAGGCGGCGCACGACGGTGCTCTCACCCAGCGGGACCTGGCGTCCGGTCAGCAGTTCGCGGACCGGTCCGGCGCCGGACTCGCCGCCGCAGGGGGTCGGAGCGGGCTTCTGGTCGAGGTTGCTCATGTCGCGGATCCACCACCGTACGGGTCGGGGCCGGCCGGGGCCGTGCGGGCCGGGCCGGAGGGGCGTCGACAATGATCATCCACCATGCGGGGACGGCGCTCCACCCACTCCGGACGGCCGGCCCCCGCTGAGCCGATCAGCCGGCCACCCGCCCCGCCCCGTCAGCCGGCGCCGCGGCCCGCCAGCGCGCGGCCGAGGAAGGCGACCGCGTCCGGCAGGACCTTGCGCCAGTACGCCGCGTCGTGGACCCCGGGGGTGAAGCGGGCCTGGACGGTGTCGCCGGCCAGTTTGCGGGCCGCGTCGCAGAACGGGTCCTCGGTGCCGCACCAGACGCCGATCGGGCGGCCGTGCGGCTGGTCCTGGTGGAGCAGCGGCTCGTTCTCGCGCCAGTCGGCCTCGTCCTTGAAGACGCCCACCGCCTTGGCGTCGCCCCAGCTGCGGAACAGCGCCGGACTGAGCACCGCGACCGGGCCGAAGCCGGCGCCCCGGTTGCGGGCGTAGCGGAGCGAGCCGAAGCCGCCCATGGATATGCCCATCGCCGCGTCGGGCGCGCGCAGCCCCTGCTTGGCGAGCCAGCCCGGCAGCTCCTCCAGCAGCATCTTCTGCGGGTCGTCGCCGGACGGCGTGCGCCGCCAGTAGGTGGCGTCGCCGCCGTCGACGGCGACCACCGCGAACGGGGGGACGCCGGCCGCGATGGCGGCGACCAGGATCTGCGGCAGCCCGAGGTCGGTCCACGCCTGGGCGGTGGCGCCGCGCCCGTGCAGGGCGACGCAGACCGGCAGGTCGGCCGGGCGGGCGATGCCCTCCGGGATGATCGTGATCATCTTCACCGCGGCGCCGTTCCGGGCCGCCGAGTGCTGCTCCTCGCTGCGGAGCGAGGGGACGACGGCCGTGGCGCCGGACGGTCCCGCCGTACCGGTGGGCGCCGTGGCGGGGGTCGTACCGGCGGCGGAGGGCACGCCCGGGCCACCGGAGCCGCCGGACCGGCTGCCCGAGCCGTCCGAACCGCCGGACAGGGCCACCGCGGTACCGGTGCCGACGACGGCGAGGCCGCCGAGGCCGAGGCCCGCCCTGAGCAGCCGGCGCCGCCCGAGCGTCCCGGGGGCGAACGCCCCCGGGCCGAACAAGCCCGTGCGGGCCCGGCCGGTGACGCCGATCACGGGCGGCACGGCGGGCGGCGGTGCCATCACGGGCGGCGGCGGGGCGACGGGGGGCGGCGGCACCGGAACGCCGCCCGCCACCCCGACACCCACCGCTCCGGCACCCACCGCTCCGGCGTGTCCACTCCCCTGCTGGTCCAGGTCCACGGTTCTCCCCTCCGACAGTCAGCCGGCACTGTACGTCGGGCCCGGCCCGCGGGCCGCACCGTGTCCGTCACAGCTGATCAACAACTCGTCACCGCGGCCCGGGGGCGGTGTCCCCGACGACTCAGTGCTTGCAGGCCCACCAGGAGTCCGCGGTCGCCGCGTCCGCGAGCGCGCGCAGCTTGGCGACGGCCTCGGCCGGGTCCTCCGCGCCGTACACCGCCGAGCCGGCCACGAAGACGTCCGCGCCGGCCTCGGCGCAGCGCTCGATGGTGCTCGCGGAGACCCCGCCGTCCACCTGCAGCCACAGTTCCAGGCCGTGCTTGTCGATCAGCTGCCGGGTGCGGCGGATCTTCGGCAGCATGATGTCCAGGAACGCCTGGCCGCCGAAGCCCGGCTCGACCGTCATGATCAGCAGCATGTCCAGCTCGGGCAGCAGGTCCTCGTACGGCTCGATCGGCGTGGCGGGCCGCAGCGCCATGGACGCGCGGGCGCCCTTGGCCTTGATCTCCCGGGCGAGCCGGACGGGCGCGGCCGCGGCCTCGACGTGGAAGGTGACGGAGCCGGCGCCGGCCTCGACGTACTGCGGGGCCCAGCGGTCCGGCTCCTCGATCATCAGGTGGCAGTCGAGCGGCGTGCCGGTGGCCCGGGCGAGGGCCTCGACCACCGGGACGCCCAGGGTCAGGTTGGGCACGAAGTGGTTGTCCATCACGTCGACGTGCAGCCAGTCCGAGCCCCTGACGGCCTCGGCCTCGTCGGCGAGCCTGGCGAAGTCCGCGGACAGGATGCTGGGGTTGATCTGCGCCATTTCCGATGCTTCGCTTCCTACGAGGGTTCCCGGCGCCCGAAACGGCCACCTCGCCCCATCATCTCGCGGGGAGCGGGCGGGAACTGAACGGCGAACCCTCCCCGTGACCCGCATCACACCCGCTCGGGGGTTAGCGCGAGCGCCGCCGTGGTCATCAGCCCTGTGAAACCTGTCGTTCGCACCTCCGGCCGCCCTCGCTCCCGCCCCTTCTCCGCCACACACCCTCCGCGGATCCCGCACCGGAACTCCCCCGCGGGGCCCGGCCCGCTCCGCGGTAGCACCCCCTCCCAGCCGCCTCACGCAGTCGCAGAACCACCCCCTCCGAGCTCCGCAGAAGCACCCCACTCCCACCCCCCTCACGCACTCTTCGTGCTCACTCCGAGGAAGGTCCTCCGTTGGCCGATCTGGTCCATCCCGCCCGGGCCCTGTGGTGGCTCTTCGAGCCGGTGCACGCCGTCACCTACTTCTCCCCCGAGGGCCGCGCGGCGTTCGAGGAGGCCGGACTGCGCGGCGGCTGGCGCGGCTACTTCGCCGGGCGGGCGGCGCCGCTGGGCGCGGTCGACGCACCGCCGGTGGTCGCCGCGTTCTTCAACTTCGCGCCCTCGATGGTGGAACGCGCCCTGCCGGACGTCTGGAAGCGGGCGGACCCGGACAGCGCCCTGGCGGCCCGGGTCGCGGGCGCCTCGGCGGCGCTCGCCCGGCTGCTGGAGCACGTGGAGCCGGAACAGGTCGAGCGGGTGGCCGACCTGCTGGAGCGGGCCGTCGACCGGCTGGACTGCGCGGGCCGGGTGCTGGCCGCCGCCAACGCCGCCGTCCCCCGCCCGGCCGGCCTGTACGGACGGCTCTGGCAGGCCGCAACCGTGATGCGCGAGCACCGCGGCGACGGCCATGTCGCGGCGCTGGTCTCCGCCGGGCTGGACGGTTGCGAGGCGCTGGTGGTGCGCTGCGCGCTGGACGTCCGCCGCGAGGTGCTGCAGCCGATGCGCGGCTGGACCGACGAGGAGTGGGCGGCCGCCACCGCCCGTCTGGTGGAACGCGGTTGGCTGACGGAGCGCGGCACGATCACCGAGTGCGGCCGGATCCGTCACCAGTCCCTGGAGGCCGCCACCGACCTGGCCGCCGCCCGGGTGTGGGAGAGCCATCCGCGCACCGAACTCGACCGGCTAGCCGCCGCGCTCACGCCGATCTCGGCGCTCTGTCGCAGTGCGCTGCCCCCGATCAACCCGATCGGCCTGCCGGCCACCACGGCCTGACACCGAGGACCTGACTTATCGACACCGGACGCCCGGCACAGGCCAGTTCGACGGCCGGTGCCGGACGGCCGGGCCGATGGCCGGTTCTCCCCGGCCGCCCGATCCGGCCGCCCGATCCGGCCGCCGCTCAACTCCCCGTGTCCGCCACCTCCGCCCCCTCCGCCGCCTCCGGCTCTCCCGCCTCGGCCGACCGGCCGTGCGCCGGCGGGCCGAGCACGATCCCGCGCCCCGCGTAGAACCGGTCGAACAGCCGCCAGGGCACGTGCGCGTAGGCCTGCGACTCCCCCGCGAACCCGGACGGGTTGTGGATCACCAGCGCCGTGCCGGTGACGCCCACCGCCAGCACCAGGTGCCCGCCGCGCCGGTGCGGCTCGGGCCCCTCGGGTTCGCGGATCGCGGGGTGCACGGACAGCATCACCAGGCGCCCCGCGGCCACCTCCGCCGCGACCTCGTCGGCCGTCAGCTCCCGCGCCTGCGCGGCCAGTCCCCACCGCTCCCGGACGTACGCGGCGAACGGCGTGTGGATCAGCCCGTGCAGCCGCTCGCCGTCCCGCTCGTACGCACCGGCCGCCAAGCACTCCGCGGCCAGCGGGACCTGCGGCGGCGCCACCCCCCACCAGCGGTCGAGCGCCATCCGCAGGCACGCCACTCCGCAGAGCCGCCAGGACCAGTACGCGTAGTCCTCCGGCGTCTGCGCCCCCGACTGCCCCCAGCGCGGGTCGTCCGCCGCGCCCACCGATCCGTCGATGATCTCCTGTACCAGCTCCGGGGATTCCCACTGCGCGTAGTACGGCACCTCGTGCACCACGGCCGCCCGGCCACCGCTCTCCACCATCCCCCGACGCTCTCACGCCGCCCGGCCGCCACGGGCCCGCGACACACACTCGCTCGGGCCGGGGCCCGGGTGGCCCGCCGGACCCCCGGGGGCCGCCCGGCCTACTACTGCGGCGCCGACCCGGACGCCGTCCCGCCCCCGGATGTCTCCCCCGGCGCCTTCCGGCCCCCCGCCGCCGAGCGGTAGGCGAGCCGGTCCGACGCCCGGCGCCCCCGGCTCTCCAGCGGCAGCGACCCGTGCGCCCCGGCCAGCCCGAACGGCGGCATGTCGAAGTAGATCGCCTCGTACGACCCCTCCGGCACCATGTACGTCTCGTGCCAGAGCCCCACGTGCCCGCGGACCTTCCCGGCGCGTATCTTGCGGTTCACCATCCCCCACACCTTGTGGTGGAAGGCGTCCGGCGCGGACGCGTAGGCGTACAGCTTCTCCTTGGACTCCCAGTACTGGACGATGTAGTACGTCCGCGGCGAGGCGGTCAGGAGGATGCGGCCGCGCAGGCCGCGCTCCGGCTCCTTGGCCAGGTCGTGGAGCATCCGGAACATCGCCGCCATCACCGGCATCCAGTGGTGGACGGCCCAGAAGCGGTTGATGCGCATCCCGATCAGCAGCACCACGGTGTCCCCGGTGACGGCCGCGGTGGTGTATCCCGGAGTCGGTTTGGCGAACATGCGTGCCCCCAGCTCTCTGCTCCACCTATGTAATCGGTGATTACATCAGCGAGCGGGAGTCCGGTCAAGGCTCCGCGTGCCATCAAATCCGCTAGCGGGAAGGGTCGTTGCTGATCAGGACTGACGCTGGGTCAGCTCCGGCCGGCGATCCCCTGGCCGAAGGTGTCCAGCACCTGCACCGCCAGCTCCTCCGCCTTCTCCGGCGGCAGGTACCCGTCCAGGATCATCTGCGCGAGCCCGTAGACCAGCGCCTGCCCGGCCAGGCCCACCAGGGCCGGGTCCCCGGGGCGCAACCGGCCCGCCTCCTGGTCCGCGACGATGAAGCCGGTGAGCGCCTCGTCGATCCCGGCGAGCCGCTCCCGCAGCTCCGGCTGCCGGGAGGCGGTGAACACCCGGGAGCGGACCAGCTCGAACCGGTGCGGGTGATGGATGGTGTAGCGGACGAACCCCAGCCCCATCGCCTTCATCGCGGGGCCCTCGCTCCGCCGGATCTCGGCCAGTTGCCACCGTTCGAAGTCGGCCAGCACCTGGTCCGCCAGCTCGGTCAGCAGCGCCTGCCGGTCGGGGAAGTGCCGGAACGGCGCGCCCGGGGACACGCCCGCCCGCCGTGCCACCTCCCGCATGGTGACCTTCGCCTGCCCCTCCTCGTCCAGCAGCGCCAGCGCCGCCGCGACCAGCGCCGCGGGGAGGGACCCGTGGTGGTAACTACTGCGCTCGGCAGGCCTTTCCGTCATGTCAGCCAGTGTTACCACAGCCCACCGGGGTGACCGGCGGGTACGCCGAAGGCCCGCGGTCCACGCGTGCGCGCCGCGCCGAAGCCCTTCGCGCCGCGCCCGGGACCGGGGCACGGCGCGAAGGGCGCGACGAGCGGGATGAGCGGGATGAGACGAGAGGGACGGGACGAGTGACACCGCGCCAGAGGCCGGCCCGTCCTACCAGGCGTAGTCCTCCGGGGCGGGGCGGTGGCCGGGAAAGATCTCGTCCAGGCGGTCGAGGGTCTTCTGGTCGAGCTTGAGGTCCAGCGCGGCGACGGCCGCGTCGAGGTGGGCGGCGGTGCGCGGGCCGATGATCGGCGCGGTGACCACGGGGCGGCTGAGCAGCCAGGCGAGGGCGAGGTCGGCCGGGTCGGCGCCGAGTTCGGCGGCGAAGTCCTCATAGGCCTGGATGCGCTCGCGGTTGGCCTCCAGGACCTCGCTCGCGTGGCCCATCGCGCCGCGGACGGCGGCGCCCTCGCGCAGCTTGCGCAGCACGCCGCCGAGCAGACCGCTGCGCAGCGGGGACCACGGCAGCAGGCCGAGGCCGTAGTGCTGGAGGGCGGGGACGACCTCCAGCTCGATCGTGCGGTCGATCAGGTTGTAGAGGGACTGCTCGCTGACCAGGCCGAGGAAGTGCCGGGAGCGGGCCGCCTCCTGGGCCTGGGCGATGTGCCAGCCGGCGAAGTTGCTGGACCCGACGTAGATGATCTTGCCCTGGGCGACCAGGACCTCCATCGCCTGCCAGATCTCCTCCCAGGGCGTGTCCCGGTCGATGTGGTGCATCTGGTACAGGTCGATGTGGTCGGTGTTCAGGCGGCGCAGGCTGGCCTCGACGGCGCGGCGGATGGCGAGCGCGGAGAGCCGGCCCTCGTTCGGCCAGTCGCCCATCGGCGCGTACGCCTTGGTGGCGAGCACCGTCCGCTCGCGGCGGCCGCCGCCCTGGGCGAACCATCTGCCGATGATCTCCTCGGTGCGGCCCTTCTGGTTGCCCTCCTCGTCGCGGCCGTAGGAGTTGGCGGTGTCGAAGAAGTTGATGCCCCGCTCGTGGGCGGTGTCCATGATCTGGTGGGCGTCGGACTCCGTGGTGTGCGGGCCGAAGTTCATGGTGCCCAGGCAGAGTCGGGAGACGGTCAGGCCGGTACGGCCGAGATGGGTGAACTCCATGCTGCCCACCATCTGCCGCACCGGCCCCGCTGTCCAGCACATTCCCCAGACCGGATAGCGGGTCCGGCGGGTCCGGCAGGTCCGGCGGGTCCGGCAGGTCCGGCTGGTATGGCGCCCGGCGCCGGGCGAACCCCGCACCGGCCAGGGCAGTCCGGGACAACACGGGCCGGACGCGACACCTCAGGCGTCGAAGCTGCTGCGCGCGGTCTCGATGTGGTCGAGGTTGCGGCGGGTCCAGTCGCACATCCGGTGGACGGTGTCGCGCAGGCCCAGGCCCGGCTCGGTGAGCGTGTACTCGACCCGCGGCGGCACCACGGGGAACACCCGCCGCTCCACCAGGCCGTTGCGCTCCAGCATGCGCAGGTTCTGGGTCAGCATCTTGTGGCTGATGCCCTCCACCTCGGCACGCAACTCACTGAACCGCAGGGTGCGTTCACCCACGGCCTCGATGATCAGGAGCGCCCACTTGTTGGCGACGTCCGAGAAGATCTCCCGCGCCAGGGAGTCCGCCCGCCGGAGGTCGGCTTCCTCGGCCGAGTCGCCGAACTGCTTGGTCACCATGAGGTTCCCCCGTCACTGGAAAGTGCGTTCTTCCATGTCAGAACTCACTCTCCTATGGTTCCTGAGTAACCACAAGTGACCACGGACGGCGCGGGACCGGGGCGCGGCAGGCCCGCCCGACCCTGCGCGACGAAGGCGAAGGAGACCGGCACCATGGCCATCACCCTGCTGAATCCCACCGGACTGCCGGAGATCGGCGCCTACCGGCAGGTGTCGATCGCGACCGGATCCAGGCTGGTCTTCCTGGCCGGGCAGGTCGCCTGGGACGCCGACGGGGTCACCGTCGGCGCGGGCGATCTCGCCGCCCAGGTGGAGCGTTGCTACCTCAACGTCGCGACCGCGCTGGCCGGGGCCGGCGCCTCCTTCGACGACGTGGCGAAGCTGACCGTGTACGTCGTCGACTGGACCCCCGACAAGCTGCCCCTCTTCCTGGCGGGAGTCGGCCGCGCGGCCGCCGCACTCGGCACCACCCCCGTGCCGCCCGGCACGCTGATCGGCGTCGCGGCCCTGGACGTGCCGGAGCACCTGGTCGAGGTGGAGGCCGTCGCCGTCCTCGACTGACCGGCCCGGCAGCACGGATCGGCCCCGACCCGCCACCACCGCCGACCGGCCCCGCTCCCCCGCCCCGGCTCCCGCCCCCGCTCCGACCCCGCCCCCCGCTCCCCCGCCCCCGCCCCCGCCCCCACCCCCGCCCCCGTAAATCGTTCGTGGCCGGGCCGCCCCGCGCCGTACCGTGGGCCGGTCGATGATCTTGGCCGCCGGGTGCGGTCGCACGCGGAGGGACGGACCGATGCAGCAGCATCAGGGGTGGGCCGACGAAGGGTTCGGGGCGGTCGCCGACGCCTTCGCGCGCAACTACGCCGACTTCCCCGAACTCGGCTCCGCCGTCACGGTGTTCGCCGGCGGCCGCAAGGTGGTCGAGCTGTGGGGCGGCGTCGCGGACGAGCGCACCGGCCGGCCGTGGGAGGCCGACACCGTCGTCCCGGTCTTCTCCTGCGCCAAGGGCCTCGTGGCGATCTCGGTCCACCTCCTCGCGCAGCAGGGCCTGCTCGACCTCGACGCCCCGGTGAGCCGCTACTGGCCCGAGTTCGCGGGCCCGGACGCCGATCCGAAGCGCACGGGCCGGTACGACAAGGACGCGATCACCTGCCGGATGGTCCTGGGCCACCGGGCCGGGCTCCCGGCCCTGGACGCCGCGCTCTCCTTCGAGGAGATCGCCGCCTGGGCGCCCGTCGTCCGCGCCATCGAGGAGCAGCAGCCGCTCTGGGAGCCGGGTACGACCTTCGAGTACCACGGCCACGTCTTCGGCTTCCTGCTCGGCGAGGTCGTCCGGCGGATCACCGGCCTCACCCCGGGCGCCTTCTTCCGCCGGACCATCGGCGAGCCGCTCGGGCTGTCCGCTTGGCTCGGCCTTCCGCCGTCCGAACTCGGCCGCCTGGCACGGCTGGTGGAGGCCGAGGGCCGCCGCCCGCTGCCCGGCCCGGAGCACCTGCTGACCCGGATCGTGACGATGAACGGCGCGCTCGTCTTCCCCGGCCTGGACGAGCCGCGCGGGTGGAACGACCCGGCGCTGCACGCCGTCGAGCTGCCGGGGGCGGGCGCCGTCGCCTCCGCGACCGGTCTGGCCGGCCTGTACGCGGCCGCCGTCACCGGCGTCGAGCGCCCCACGGGCGGGCGGAGCGAGCGGCTGCTCTCCCCGGCGACCGTCACCGACGCCGTCCGTGAACTCTCTTCCGGTGCCGGCTTCCTGGGCTTCGACCTGGGCGCCCGCTGGGGCTCGGGGGTCCTGCTCCCCTCCCCGTCGTTCCGGCCGATGCTCGGCGCCCGCAGCTTCGGCAACGACGGCGCCGGCGGCCAGTTCGCCTTCGGTGACGACGAGTTCGGCATCGGCTTCGCCTACACGGCGAACCGCATGATCGGCCACGGCGACGCGCGGGCCGATCGCCTGGTCGAGGCCGTCCGCGACAGCCTCGGCGACTGACCACCTCACGTTTGCGCGCGGGCCCCGGCGCACGGGGGCCCGCGCGGCTGCGCCCGTACGCCCCCTTTCGGCCTGACGCGTCCATGACTAGAGTCCCGGGCACACGCCGTCGAACCGTGGAGAGCCCCTCATGTGCAGAAGACCGAGCCCCACCGGAACCGCCGCCGCCACCCCCGGAACGCCCGACACCCGAGCCGTCCCCGATGCCCTCGCCGTCCCCGACACTCCCGGTAAGCCCGCCACGTCCGGCACGCCCGGCACGCCCGACTGACGCCGCCACCCCGCACCTGGCCTCCGCCCCCTCTCCACCGCTGCCCGATCGGGCCGGGACGACGGGGGGTTAGCCCCACCCTCACCTGGGCGGACAGCAGGATCGCCCCGGACGGTCGCCCCTGGACATGCTGGGACCAGCACCTACCGCTGGATTCCCGACGACCACCCAGGAGTTGCCCCGTGCGCGAGCAGGCATCGCAGAGGTTCCGTTCTTCCGACCGGCAGCAGGGCGGTGGCCGGCGCAGGGCCCTGCGGGCCGCGGCCGCCGTGGCCGGGGGCGCCATGACGATGGGGCTCCTCGCGGCGCCCGCGGCCTCCGCGGCGTCCGGGACGTCCGCGACCTCCGGGACGTCCCGGCCGGACGCCGTCCAGCAGGGGCTGACCGCACTGCTGCGGTCGGACGGCACTCCCGGTGCACTGGCGAGCGTCACCGACCGGTACGGCCGCACCCGCACCTACACCGCGGGGGTGGGCGACGTGACGACCGGCGCGAAGGTGCCCGACGACGGACAGGTCCGGATCGGCAGCAACACCAAGGCCTTCACGGCGGCGGTCGTGCTGCAGCTGGTCGGCCAGCACAGGATCGACCTCGGCGCCAAGGTCGAGGACTACCTGCCGGGCCTGGTCCGCGGCGAGGGCGCCGGGGCGGGCATCGACGGGAACGGCATCACCGTCCGCCAGCTCCTCCAGCACACCAGCGGACTCCCCAACTACAGCAAGTACCTCGACGACGACGTCCGCTACTACGACCCCCGCGAGCTCGTCGGCATCGCGCTCCGGCACCCGGCCGACTTCGACCCGGGGAAGGGCTGGGCGTACAGCAACACCAACTACGTGCTGGCCGGCCTGATCGTCGAGAGCGTCACCCACCGGTCGCTCGCCACGGAGATCGAGCGACGCATCATCAAGCCGCTCGGCCTGCGCCACACCTACTTCCCCGCCCCCGGTGACGCGACCATCCGGGAGGCCCACCCCCACGGCTACTACCGGGACGAGGCGGGCGCCCTGGTCGACATCACGGACATGGACCCCTCCTGGGGCTGGGCGGCGGGTCAGCTGGTCTCCACCAACTCCGACCTCAACCGCTTCTACAGCGCGCTGCTGACCCCCGGCCGCCTCCTCCTGCCCGAGCAGCTCCGCCAGATGCAGGACACCGTTCCCGCCGAGGAGACCTTCGGCCCCGGCGCCGGTTACGGACTGGGCCTGGTGAGCATGCCGCTGCCGTGCGGCCCCGGCGTCTACTGGGGTCACGGCGGCAGCTTCCCCGGGTTCGAGACCCGGGGCGGCGTCACCACCGACGGCCGGGCCGCCAACGTGGCGGTGACCGTCCAGCTGACCGACCAGCCGTCCCGGTCCCGGGTCGACGACGTGGTGCGCACGGCCCTCTGCCGCTGACCCGCACCCGGCCCGCACCGGCCCGGACCACCCGCCGGCCCGTCACCCCGGGAAGCCCGGCCCACGCCACCCGCCGGCCCGTCACCCCAGGAAGCCGGCCACCGTCGCCACGAACCGGTCGGCGTCGTCCAGCCACGGGTAGTGGCCCGCCCCGGGCTGGACGACCGGCTCGGCGTCGGGGAACAGTGCGGCGAACTCCGCGACCGGGCGCGGCGGGCTGTTCAGGTCGAACTCCCCGGTCAGCAGCAGCGCGGGCGAGGGGAGGGCGGCGAGCGCCGCCCTGGTCGCCCCGGGGGTGAAGGCGCCGTCGGCCGCGAACCGCGCGACGGCCTCCGGGTTGCCGGGCCGCCCGGCCTCCTGGACCTGGCGCGCCGCCGCGTCCCACCGCCCGTGGAAGAACGGGTCGACGGCCGCCCAGTCGGTGCCGGTCCCCTCGGTGATCGCCTCCAGCGCGGCGTGCGCCGCCGGGAACCACGGCTCGCCGCTGCGCAGCCGCGCCACCTCGCGCCGGGTCCCCCCGTCGATCTCGATGCCGACGGCCCGCGTCCCGGGGCCGACGAGCACCAGCCTGCGGACGTTCGCCGGGTGGCGGGCCGCGTACTGCGTGGCGATGTTCGCGCCGGCGGAGTGGCCGAGCACGTCCACCCGGTCGAGTCCGAGGTGGCGGCGCAGGGCCTCGATGTCGTCGACGAGGCGGTCGCAGCGGTAGGAGGCGGGATCCTCGGGGAGGGCGGACCGGCCGGTGCCGCGCAGGTCCGGGACGATCAGCCGGTGGTGCGCGGACAGGCCGCCGAGGTCGCCGAGGTAGCGGGAGTCCGCCGGACCGCCGGGGATGCAGAGCAGCGGGTCGCCGGCCCCGTGGACGCGGTAGGCGAGTCGGGTGCCGTCGGGTGCGGAGTAGGTGGGCATGGCAGGGATCATGGCACTCATAACCAGGTTATACAACCCGGTTATGGGCAGCGCCGCCGCAGGTGTATAACCGAGTCATGGCAGGCGAGCGCGACACCCACCCGACGTACGAGGCCCTCACCGAGGACCAGGCCGAGCGGATCATCGCCGGCATGAACGAGGTCATCCGGGCCGGTGAGGAGATGCGGACCCTGCGCACCGAGATGATCCAGGTGCTCGTCGGCCTCGGCTGGAGCCAGAGCAGGATCGCCCGGCTCACCGAGATGAGCCAGCCGGCCGTCTCCAAGCAGGTGGCCAGGCACGGGAGCGGCGAGCCGCACCCCCCGCTGGACGTCTCGCTCGACCAGCACGACACGCCCTGGCTCGAAGGGCGCCTCTGGGGCCTCGCCGAGGAGGTCTCCGAGACCCTCGACGACCGCGCCCACTGCACCCGGCACGTCACCGCACTCGCCCGGGGCCGCAAGCGCTTCACCCCCCAGGGCGTCGACGAGCTGCGCCGGCTGCTCGAAGAGGACCTGCGGGTGCACCGGGAGCGGCTGCCCGCCGGCCACCGCGCGGCCTACGACGCGATCAGCCGGGCCCTGGACGTCCCCGCCGCGCGCACGGCGCCTCCGGCGGGTTCGCCGAAGACCGCCGCCGCTTCCGCCTCGGTGCGCCGCGCCCTCGCCCACCAGGTGCAGCGCGACCGGCTGCGGGGCGGCGACGCAGGGGATCCCGCGCAGAATTGACCCACCGAATCCCCTACGGAAAGCACCATCTCGCGGGCCGCATCCGCTCCTAGGCTCGGCCGCATGACACCCGTTCAGATCCCCCAGCGCATGAACCTCTCCGCCGTCGCCCCGAAGGTCTTCAAGGCCGTCCTGGCCCTGGACGCCGCCTCCCGCCAGGGCCTCGACCCGGTCCTGGTCGAACTCGTGCAGATCCGCGCCTCGCAGCTCAACCACTGTGCCTACTGCATCGATTACCACACCGGCGACGCCCGCCGGGCGGGCGAGCGCGAGGAGCGGATCTACCAGCTGAGCGCCTGGGAGGACTCCAGCCTCTTCACCGCCGAGGAGCGCGCGGCGCTCGCCCTCACCGAGGCGGTGACGCTGCTGCCGCAGGGCGTCTCCGACGCGGTCTACGACGAGGCGGCCGCGCGCTTCGACGAGAAGGCGCTGGCCCAGCTCATCGCGCTGATCTTCACGGTCAACACCTGGAACCGGATGAACGTCGCTACCCGCAGGACGCCCGGAGCCGCGTGAGGCGCTCCGCCGAGTCCCACCCACGGGGGCGGAGTTCGGAGGAGTCTGCGGCCATCACGGGGCGGGCGCGCTGCGGGTGCACGCCCCCCACGCGCACCTCACCCCAGGATGCGCGGGAGGGTCACCCGCACCCATTCCTCCGGCTGCGACAGATGCGGAGCGTGACCGGCGCCCGCGTACAGGTGCCGCTCCGCCTTCGGCAGCGCGAGATCGATCATGTCCAGCACCTCGCCGTACATCGGCGCGTTGTCATCGCTCTGCGTGAGCAGCGCGGGCTCGGTGAAACGGGACAGCGCGGTCAGGTCGAGGTCCAGCGCGTCCGGGTCCCGCAGCTCGTCCAGGTACGTCGGGGCGTTGCGGATGTAGGTGTGCCGGATCGGCGCGGGCAGCTGGGCCCACGCCCCCGGGCCGAAGGCGAGCGTCTCCACGAACAGCTCCGCCGCGGCCGCCGACTCCGCCTGCTCCAGCAGCTCCCGCACGTCGGCGATCCGGCCGGCGAACGCGGTGGCGATGGGCCGCAGGTCCGGGTCGGCCAGCAGCATCGACGTCCCGGGCGGCTCGTGCACGGCGACGCCGCGCACCAGGTCCGGGCGGGCGGCGGCGAGGCGCAGCGTGATCAGCGAGCCGTAGGAGTCCCCGCAGACGAAGACGGGGGCGAGACCGAGGCCCTGGATCAGCCCGGCGAGGTCGGCCGCGTCCTCGTGGACCGAGCCCTGGGTGAGCAGGTCGTCGCTGCGGCTGTGCCCGCGCCGGTCGTAGGCGACCACGGTGGCCTGCTCGGCCAGCCCGGGCACCACCCGCGCCCAGCTGTCGGCGTCGCTCCAGGACCCGTGGACCAGCACCACGCCCGGCCCGGCACCCCGGGCCTCGTAGTACAGCGACACCCCGTTCACCTGTATCTCGGCCATCGCGAGCCTCCCGACCGCGGTCGTGCTCCAGCCCCTCTCCGACAAGCCTGACACACCCGTGTGGGCACCGGTCGGATCAGCGGACCGAACACCGTGCCCCGACCGGGAGACGGTGACGGAGCGCTGTTCCCGCCCTGCGGTGGCCCCTCACCGGGGCCCACCGCCGCAGCTCTCACCGAGGGTGACGGACACCGGGCGAGCGGCCCCGGCCGCCACCGGCGACCGGTCGGCGAGGAGCAGGGCCGGCGGGCCACCCTGGAGGAGCAACCTCCCCTCGCCGACGGCGCCGCGGGCGTCCGCCATCGACCCCCACATCCGCTCGAACCCGCCCTCACCGGGCACCGGCTCCTGCGGGCCGACGGTCAGGCCACGGGCCTCGAGGAGGTGGAGCCGCGCCGTGGAGCCCGGCACGATGGCGTACGAGCCGAGCGGGCGCCACGCTTCGGCGGTGATCCCGGCTTCCTCACGAAGCTCACGCCTCGCGCACCCCTAGGGGTCTCCCCACGCTCCTGGCGCCCGCCGGGGAGGAACAGGTACGCGCCACCGTGCAGAGGAGACGGGGCGGTCGGTACGGCGACCAGGCCTCAGGAGTCACGGGCGACGACGACCGCCGCGTGTCGGGTGGGCAGCTGCGTGTCGGACATGCGCGGCTCCATGGGCTACCCCCTCTCCTGGTGGCGGCGGTCGAGGAGGGTGTCCGACCAGGTGACGCCCCGCATCAGGGCGGCGGCGAGGGTCGTCCACCAGACGACGCGGGCGGCGGCGGGCTCACCGGGGCCGACCAGGGCCGCGGCGACGAAGGCGAGCCCGAGGCTGATGACGAACACGACTGCGACGGCGACGAGTTCGGCGGTCGAGGGGCGGTTGGCGGGGCGATCGGCGGAGCCGGCTCGCGGGACCGGATGACCTTCGCGCGAGGCGTGATCACGTCCGGTGAGGATGCGGCGGCGGTGCTTGGGACGGCGGCGGTGCTTCGCTCGGCAGTGCATGGTGCTCAATTCCTGAGAAGGGGAGGAGGATCGGCGTCCGCGAGCAGGACGCGCACCCAGACGCGCTTGCCCGCTCCGCGACGCACGACCACGCCGAAGTCGAAGGCCAGCTCCCGGACCAGCTCGATCCCGCGCCCGCCCTCGTTGAAGCGGCGCGGCCGCCGCTCCTGGAGCGGCAGGTCGTAACGCGGGTCCCACACCTCCAGGCGGCAATCGCCGCCGAACTCCTGGAGGTAGATCCGGACTTCACCGTGGCCCTGGCAGGCGTGCACCACGGCGTTGGTGACGAGTTCCGAGGTGATCAGGACGAGATCGTCGACGCGCTCGCCCTGCCACCCCCACTCGGTGAGTCGTTGACGGACCTGATGGCGAGCCGTCCGCACCGAGCCCGCGTGCTCGGTGAGGGCTGCTTCCCAGGTCTGGAGGACAGGTCTGCTCAAAGTGGACATAGCTCGCCCCTTCGCATCTCAACACCCCGTCAGGAGCGTGTTCGTGCGGTCACGTTGAGTGTGGAGTGTGGCGATTCGAAATAGCAACTAGAACGCCTTAGAAAATCGGTGGATCTTGAAACGGCTTGAGTCAAGCGGTTCTGTCCGGCAAGACTGGTCGTCCACACCCGAGGGGAGGGCCCCACTTGAGCAAGGACCTGTCCGCGATCAGGCAGATCAGGCTCGGCGACGAGCTGCGCGCCCTGCGGCTGGATCAGAACAAGAAGCTCCTTCAGGTGACGAACGACCTGGAGGGCTGGAGTCCGGCTCGTCTCAGCAAGATGGAACGCGCCGAGCAATCGGTCGGCTCGGCCGATCTGGCCACGCTCCTGGACTACTACGGAGTCACCGGGGCGGATCGCGACTACTTCGAGAACCTTCTCGGGAGCGGCCCGCCCAAACAGTGGTGGCGCAACCTCGATTACGCCGAGGCGATCACGCCGGCGTTCGCCGAGTACCTCGCGCTCGAAGCCGACGCCTCACACATGCTGGACTACTTCGCGTCCGGCTTCCCCGGCCTGGTTCAGACCGAGTCCTACGCGAAAGAAATGATCGCAGCCGGTCTCGACTCGCCGAACGAGGAGAGTGTCGAGGCCGGAGCCGAGGTTCGGATCCTGCGCCAGCGACGACTGACACGAGATCCACTACTGACGTTCGAGGCTTACTTCGGGGAGGTCGCCCTGCTCGTGGCCGGCGACCGGGCCGTACTGGCCGAACAGGTCAAGCACGCCATCCAAGTGGCTCAGTACCCGAACGTCACACTGCGCATGGTGCCTCTGAGTGCCGGACGTCCCGGCATCCTGTCGTCTGGAATCACTCTGATGCGCTTCCCCGACGATCCCGAAAACGGATTCGTATTCATCGAAGCCGTCGGCGGTATGCTCCCGCGTAGAACGGGACGCGACGTACGGCGAGCCGAACGGGCCTTCGCCCGGGTCAAGCGCCACGCGTTGTCTCCGGAGGACACCATCGCCGCCCTTGAACGTAAGTTGGAAGAGCTGACGTGAGCCAGACGCACGATCCCTACGACCACGATCCCGCCACCGCCGCCTGGGCCAAGTCCCCCTTCTCCGGTGACGGCAACGGCAATTGCGTGATCATCGCCCGCTTCCCCAACGGCGACGTCTGGCTCGGCGACGACAAGGACCTCACCCGCCCCCACCTCGCCTTCGACCAGGCCGAGTGGAGCGCCTTCGTGAAGGCCATCGAAGCCGGGTCCCCCAACTTCACCGCCTGACCGACGCGGCAGGCCCTGCCCGACCCGGGCAGGGCCCGCCGACGATAATCCGGTTGACCCGTGGTGAAGGATGAAGGCGTGATCTCCGAGGAACGCGCCGCCGAACTCGTCGAGTCCTTCCTGGCCGACGAGCAGTCGTCGTGGCCCTGGAAATCGTGCTGAGCACCGGCAACACGGCGGACTGCACGATGCTGCCTGCCGTCCTCGACGCCATCCGTGTTCCGCGCGTCGGGGCCGGGCGGCCGAGGACCAGGCCCGACCAGGTGGTGGCCGACCTTCGTCTCCCATTAGGCCTACTCCTCCCGAAAGATCCGCAACCTGCTGCGGCGTCGGCGGATCAAGGCAACCATCCCCGAACGCCGGGACCAGATCGCCAACCGCGCCCGCCGCACGGGCCGGGGCGGTCGGCCGCCGGCTTTCGACAAGACCGCCTACAAGGGACGGAACGTTGTCGAGCGGTGCTTTGCCAGGCTGAAGCAATTCCGGGCAGTGGCAACCAGGTTCGACAAGCTGGCCACCCGCTACCGAGCTGGCGTAGTTCTCGCCGCGCTGATCCTCTGGCTGCGAGCGGAGGAACAATGACCTGCCCAAATAGGATCACGTGCGAGGTGTGGCCTAGCATCCGCCCATGACCAGCGAGAACGCCTCTCCGGCCGCGGCCCCAACCATCACCCTCGCCCCGCTCGACGTAGACGATGCCGAGCTTCTGCACGCATGGTGGTCCGAGCCGGTGTCCGCGCACGAGCTAGGCCAATGGCCGCGCCCGCTCTCCGCGGTGCGTGAGCAGATCGAACGCGACATCGACGACACCGACCACGACGGCTTCCTCGCACTGCTCCCGGACGGCACGCCGGTTGGCGCGGCAGCCCTGGCTGAGCAGAACATGTCCGATGGCACCGCCACCGTCCGTCTCCTCGTCGATCCTGACCACCGCGGCCGCGGTTACGGGCGCGCCGCCCTGAATGCCCTTATCGACCTCGCATTCGGCGAACTCCCGCTGCACCGCCTTGAAACGCTTCCCCACACCGGCAACGCAGCGGCGCTCGCCCTCCTCGCCCGCGCCGGTTTCACCCACGAGGGCATCCGGCGGGCCGCCTGTCTCCACCGGGGGCGGCGGTACGACATCGCCATGCTCTCCCTGCTCCGCCCCGAGTGGGAGGCACTGGAGCGGCTGCGGTCCTGGGATCTCTGAACGGACGCGGATTATCAGACACGGCCTAGCCCCGCCACTGAACCAACACCTGAACCAACACCTGACCGCTCCCGGGCCGGGCACCGCGACGGCGCGGGGCCCGGCCCGGAGCGGTTCCGGCGGCTCACGGAGGTGGCCGCGGACGGGGCGTCAGAGCATCCCTGAACTCCCGCCTCAAGGGTCCGCCGACGACAGCGACAGCACGGCGCGCCAGGCCGGCCCGGCCGGATTAATCCCGTCGCGCACGCGGGGCTCCCGTGGCACCCTCGTCCCTGCCGGAGCCCATGATCACGACGTCGGTCCGGCTCGCTAGACTCCCGGCTGCGCTGAGCTCCCGCAGCGGTCCATGGAAGTCAGTCAGGCACGTCCTGAGATGGGGGAAGAGATGAGCATGCTGCCGTCAGGCAGACGTGGGCGACACCGACGGATACGAGCGGTCACCACCACGCCGGCCGTCCTGCTGGTCGCCGTGCTGGCCACGCTGATGGGCCAGATCAACCCGGCCGCCGCTGCGGTGAATCCGCCCGCGGCCACCTCGTCCGCGAGCGAGCCGGCGGCCGCGCCGACGACCACGCCGACCGCCGCACCGGGCGAGCCCGCCGGGCAGAGCCCGAGCACCACCGCGGAGCCGGTGCCCACCGCCGGCCCGACGGCCCCGGCACCGCCCGCGGTGGACCCGAAGGCCGCGCGCGACGCCGCCGTCCAAGCGCTCAAGGCGGCCGACCCGACCGGTCCCTGTCCGGCGTCGCTGACTCCCGGCACGGTCGCCACCTGCGCGATCGACCCGGACAAGACGGCCACCGTCACCTTCACGCTGGCGCAGCCCAAGGACGTGGTCTTCGTCCAGGCCGTCGCGGTCTACTCGCCGGTCTACCCGCAGCTGACCGCGCCGGACGGCACCGCCGTCAGCTGCGCCAACCTCTCCACCGTGCTGCGCTGCGCAACCGGCCAGGCGGGCACGTACACGCTGGCGGTCCGCAACGGCGACTTCCGGTCCAACGGCGTCTCGCTGTCCTACCTCCCGCTGCTCTCCGGCGCCGGCTGCACCGCGGTGACCGCCGCCGACCGCAGGCTCGGCGCGCGGAACGCCTTCTCCCGCACGCTGCCCCAGGGCTCCGCGGGCGACTGCTACACGCTGGACCTCGCCGCCGGCGACACGCTGCGGACGTACGTCTCCGGCCTGCCCAACGAGCAGGTCTTCGACGCCACCGGCACCGAGCTGTGCGCGCACGGCTTCGGCGACCCGGTCGTCTGCAAGCTCGCCGGCCCGGCACCGTTCCGGGTCCTGGTGCAGCGCACCTGGGGCGATTCGGTGGCCTACAACCTCGCCGTGGAGCGACTCGCCCCGGCCGAGGGCTGCCTGACGGTCGAACCGCAGGCGTTCGGGTCCGCACCGGACCTCACCTCGACGGTGCGCTGCCGCCTCCTCCACGTCCCCACCGCCGGCAAGTACTCCTTCGCGCCGGTCACGGCCGACGGCACCACCCTGTCCGGCGAGTTGTACACGGCCGACGGCGTCCGGCTCACCGGCGACTGCTACCAGGGCGTCGGCTGCGACCTGACACCCGGAACCTACACCTGGGCACTTGAGGCCCGGACGTTCGAGAACCCGGCGTTCGGCATGGTGTTCCGCTCGGACAGCGAGACCCGGGGCTGCACCGCCGGCAAGGACGACGGACTGGTCTCCGGCGCGGCCGCGGGTACCTTCGGCGCGCGCGGCCGGGCGGACTGCCTGACCCTGCCGACGGCCACCGGGACCGGCGTCTACCTGCTCAACCGGCCGCCGACGACGGACGGGTACGCCACCGCCGCCGTCTTCGACGCGGCCGGCGCCAAGCAGTGCGTCGACGAGGCCTACCCGTCGGCGATCTGCCGGCTGACCGGTACCGCGCCGTTCCGCGTGGTGCTGACCGGCACGCCGGGCCAGGCCTACCAGTTGGTGGTTCACCGGACCGGCGACACCGCCGGCTGCCTGGCCTGGCCGCAGAGCCCCTACGACGGCAGCTGGGGCGCGGAGTTCACGCTCACCGCGACCGTGAAGCAGGCCTGCCTGGGCCTGCCGGCCGACCGGCACTCCACCGCCGAGCAGTTCGACTACACCAACACCGCCAACCGGGTCAACGCCTCGGTGCAGGTGGTGGACCCGCAGGGCACCGTGGTCTGCTCCACCGGCAGCAGCTCGGCCTTCAACTGCCGGTTCACCCCCGGTGTGGCGTACACGGCGCTGCTGACCAACAGCACCTGGGGCGACACCTACAAGGTGGTGCGGCGTGACATCTCGCCCACCGCGAGCTGCCTCGGCCCGGCGTCCACCGCCTTCGGCGGACCGTCCCTCCCGATCGAGCTCACCTCGGCGCTGGACGCCCGGTGCGTGCGGGTCACCGCCGCCGCCACGGACAAGCTGTGGCTGTCGGCGCGCTCCTCGGACGGCACGGTCGAGTCGCAGGTCATCGACGCCGACGGCAAGTACGTCTGCACCCAGTGGGCCGGCGCCGTGAACCCCTGCCAGCTCACCGGCTCGACCTCGTACACCATGGTCGTGGTCGCGGCCGGGTACCGCGGCACCGCGATCCACGCCAACGTGGACACCTGGACGGTCGGCACGTCGAGCGGCTGGGCGCCGGAGTGCACCGCGCACCAGGCGTCGATCGCCGGGTTCCCGACCCGCAGCGGGGTGTTCACCGAGTCGTCCACCGCGTACTGCGCGGTGATCGACATGCAGCCCTCGCAGTCCTTCACGGTGTCCGGCGTGACCAGCGCGACCTCGGGCGTCCAGCCGTTCGTCTGGCTGCTCAGCCCCGGCAAGTGGACCACCAGCGACCTCAGCTACCAGTGCGGCAACAACTCCGGCGTGTTCGGGGCCCGCTGCCAGAGCACCACGTCCGCCGAGGGCGGCCGGGCGATCCTGGTGATCGGTCCGGGCCGGGCCGCGACGCCGATCGAGTACAGCTTCCAGGGCACCTGCGAGTACCCCAACTGCACCGGTCCGGCGAACCCCCTGACGGTGGGCGCGGTGAGCCCCGCCACCGGCGCCGCCGGGACGCGGGTCCAGGTGGAGATCCGCGGCAGCGGCCTCACCCTGGGCAGCAAGCTGGGTCTGCGCCGCGACGGCAGCCCGACCCAGCCGCTCGTGACCCCGCTCTCGGTCAACGCCGACGGCACCTCGCTGCACGTCCTGGTGGACACCAACGGCCTCGCGCCGGGCAGCTACGACATCCAGGCCGACGGCTACCGCACGGTCCTCGCCAACGCGTTCACCGTCAAGGCCGCCCAGGCCGCGGCCAAGGGCCGGTTCGTCCCCGTCCCGCCGTCCCGGATCCTCAACACCGTCTCGGGCGTCGGAGCCCCCGCCGGCCGGGTCCGTCAGGGCGGTGTGGTGACGTTGCAGGTCGCCGGCGTCGGCGGGGTCCCGGCCACCGGCGTCACCGCGGTCGTGATGAACGTGACGGCCGTCAACCCCACCCGGAACAGCGCCATCTCGGTGTACCCGAGCGGCCGGCCGGTGCCCGACCTGCCGACCGTGAGCTTCGCGGCCGGGCAGAACGTGCCCAACCTGGTGACCGTGCCGCTGTCCAACGGCAAGGTGGACCTGCGCAACGCCTGGGGCGAGGTCGACCTCGGCGTCGACATCGCCGGGTACTACACGGACGGCGGCGCCGGCTCCCTGCTGAGCCCGATCAACCCGACGCGCATCCTCAACACCGTCTCGGGCGTCGGCGCGCCCGCCGGCCGGGTCGGCTGGGGCGGCGTGGTGCCGCTCCAGGTGACCGGGGTCGCCGGCGTCCCGACCACCGGCGTGACGGCGGTCGTCATGAGCGTGACCGCCGTCAACCCCACCCGGACCGGGTACGTCACGGCGTACCCGCACGGCCAGGGGGTGCCCGACGCGTCGAACGTCAACTTCACCACCGGGCAGAACGTCTCCAACCTGGTGACCGTCCCGGTGGGCGCGGACGGCAAGGTGGACCTCTACAACGCCTGGGGCGAGGTCGACCTCGGGGTCGACGTCGTCGGGTACTACTCCGCCAAGGGCGCCACCTACTCGGCGTCCGACCTGGTGCGGCTGATGGACACCCGCACCGGCGAGGGCGCCCGGACCGGCGCGCTGGGCGGGGCGGGCGACGTGGTCAGCCTGAAGGTGGCCGGGGTCGAGGGGGTGCCCTCGACCGGCGTCACCGAGGTGCTGATGAACGTCACCGTGGTGTGGCCGACCGACACCAGCTTCCTGACGGTCTACCCGCACGGGACGGAGCGTCCGGACGCCTCGAACATCAACTACCGGCCGGGCGAAGTCGTGTCCGCGCTGGTGATGGTGCCCGTGGTGGACGGGCGGGTGTCGTTCACCAACCAGTGGGGCGCCACCGACGTGGTCGCCGACCTGATCGGCTACTTCTCGGCCTGAGCCCTCGGCCCCGGCCCGCTCCGCGCAGACGGAGAGCCTGCCGCGCCGCCCGGACCACCGGGCGGCGCGGCAGCGCCGTTTCCGGGGGCGTCCCCGCTCCGACCGGCGCGGGGGTCCGCCCTCCTGCACCGCCTTGGTCGCACGGATCGAGTACCGGCCAGGTTCCCGCCGAGGCCCTGAGCCGCACCGTCGCACCCACTGCTTCGCCCCCGGCGACGCCCAGGCGGCCGCGCCGACTCCACCTGCACCGTCGTCGCTTCCCGGTGTCCCACCGACGTCGTCCGCACCGACGGGATACCCGGTTGAGGCGGCGTGAAGGGCTCGTGGATACTTGTGCCGCCCTTTCCTGCAGTCTGCCTGAGAAGGGCCTTCTGTCGGCGCGCCAGTCGGGACAGCGCCGCACCTCACGCCGTGTCATATCAGGGGGAACTCCGCCCATGGCAATATCCCGTCGCGTCGGCCTGGCCGCCGCGATCGCCGGCTCCGCGGTCGCCGGGACCGTGCTGCCGTTCACCGCCCACGCCGCGAGCGCGGCCGTGCTCCACGTGAACAACGCCTACAACGCGAACTGCTCCGACGGCGGGACCGGCACCCAGGCGCAGCCGTTCTGCACCGTCCAGGCCGCCGCGAACGTGGCCGAACCGGGGCAGACCGTCCAGATCGCACCCAACCTCCGGCTCGTCGGCCAGGTCACGATCAAGCGCTCCGGTCTGCCCGGCAAGCCGATCGTCTTCAAGGGCGACATCCCCTACGACACGCCGTCCTCGCTCGTGGGGACCGACTCGTGGGGCCAGGGTGAGACCCCCGCGGCGCACGCCTTCGTGTTCGAGGGCGTTCACGACGTCACCCTGACCGGCCTCAGCCTCGCCGCCCCGCAGGAGGCCGTACTCGTCAAGGACTCCGCGCGGATCGTCCTGGACCGGAACGACGTGTCCGGCGGCAACCCGGTCTTCAACGGCGTCCGGGCCTACCCCGAGGCGACCCCGACCATCCGAGTCACCGGGACCAGCGCGGACGTCACGGTCAGCCGCACCCGGTCCTACGGGGCGCCCGTCGCCGGCGTCGCCGTCGAGGCCGGGGTGAGCGGCACCGTCGTCACCACCAACCAGATCGTGGAGGCCACCGGCCGGGGCGTGATCGCCACCGACGCGCCCGGCACGATCGTGGTGGGCAACACCTTCGCCCGCAACTGCCAGACCGACCTGGAGCTCGCCGGCACCTCCACCGGGGCCGTGGTCGAGAACAACATCCTCTACAAGTGGCCCGCCTCCCAGTGCACGGGCACCTATCCCACGGCGACCCCGCTGGTGGTGTCGGCCGGCTCCACCCAGGGCACCAAGGTCGACTACAACTCCGTCGTACGGTCGAGCCCGGTCTCCTACTCCTGGGGCGGCACGTCCTACGCCACCCCCGAGGACTTCCGGGCCACCGGGCAGGGCGCGCACGACAACGACGCGAACCCGCAGTTCAACCAGGTGATGGAGTACGAGCCGGCCGGCACGGTGGGCCTGACGGACGCGGCCGACCCGACCGCCCCCGGCATGCTGGCCACCGACCTCTACGACCGGGCGCCGGCCGACCACCCCCTCCCCGACACCGCCCCCGCGGGCTTCCGGGACCGTGGAGCCATCGAACTCCAGGACCCGCTGCACGTCGAGCTGAGCGGCCGCCCGGCGCCCGTACGGGACCACCCGCTCAACGCGTCCTTCTGGGGCGACTTCTCGGCCGGCTGGTCGGGCACCGGAACGCTGGACTTCGGGGACGGCAGCGCGCCCCTCGCCGTCCGGTCCGAGTTCAGCTTCCCCGACCACGACTACCCGGCCGCCGGCACCTACACGGCGACGCTGACCGGCACCAGCCAATCCGGCCTGGTCCGCACGGCCACCAGCAAGGTCACCATCGCCCCGGTCCCGGACCTCGGGGCGCAGTTCACCTGGGGCAACGGCGACCGGTCCCGCGCCCAGGTCACGGTGGCGGCCCAGACCACCAGCCCCTGGCCGGTCGCCCGGCACGTCTTCGACTTCGGTGACGGCACCGCCCCCGCCGTCGTCGAGGGCCCGAACACGCCCGCGCCCCTCACCCACGAGTACGGCGTCGGCGGCACCTACACGATCACCGAAACCGTCACCGACGACCACGGCCGCTCCGCGAGCAGCTCGCGGGCCGTACGGGTCGCGGGCCCGCAGGCGGGCGTGCCGTTCACCGGCTACTTCGGCGGCCCGACCAGCCACAACGGCCTGTTCGACAACGGCCGCTGGGCGCTCTCGTACAACAAGTCCGACTCGACGCCGTCCAGCAACTGGAGCTTCGGCGACCCGGGCGACCTCCCCGTCGTCGGCAACTGGGACAACACCTGCCAGTGCCAGTCGGGCATCTACCGTCCCAGTACCTCCACCTTCGCCCTGAAGCACGGTGACGGCTCGGTGTCGACGGTCCAGTTCGGCGATCCGGGGGACGTCCCCGTGGTCGGTGCCTGGGACCGCGGCCGGAACGACCAGCTGGCCGTCTACCGACCCAGCGCCGGCCTCCTCGCCGTACGCCACGACGACGGCACTGTCACCACCCTGCGCTTCGGCGACCCCGGCGACCTCCCCGTCGTCGGCGACTGGGACGGCGTCCAGCACGCCCAGTTCGGCGTCCTCCGCCCCGGCCGCAACGCCGGCGACCCCAACCTCTTCATCCTGCGCCACGACGACGGCAGCGTCTCCACCGCCACCTACGGCGAGAAGGGCGACCTCCCCGTCGTCGGCGACTGGCTCGGCACCGGCCGCACCACCTTCGGCATCTTCCGCCCCAGCACCCACGTCTTCGCACTGAGCAACGCCTACGCGGGCCGCGCCGACGTCGCCTACACCCTCTACACCTCCACCTACTGACATCGCACCGAGAACCCCGGGGCCGCGCTCGACCGAGCGCGGCCCCGGCGTCTTTCCCACAGATTCCGGCTCGGCTCACACACCGGTCGGGGCGGCCCTGGAAGGCCCCGGCGGACGGCGCCACGCTCCATGGGGCTTGAGCGCCGGCTCAGCCCTGTCAGGGGGCTTCGGAGGACTGGAGTCGTGGCCATCGAGACGGCCCAGCCCGCCGCGAGCAAGGCCCACGACGGCTGCCTGCTCCAGCCTCAGGAGGACATCGCCGCCCGGTCGGACGCACCGCGGCGAACGCGGAACTCATTGCCCTCGGGGTCCGCGAGGACGGCCCCGCCGGGACCTTCGGGCTCCCGGCGGTCATCGACGAGGATGGCCCCGAGGGTCAGCAGGCGTTCGACCTCCTCCTCGCGCGTGGTCTCCGGACGCAGGCACAGGTGGAACCGGTTCTTGACCGTCTTCGGTTCCGGCACCTGGTTGAAGTGCAACAGCGGGCCCTCCGGCAGCATCACTTCGGTTTCCGGATCACCCGGCCTGTCCTCCCGGATGCGGCGGACGGCCGAGCACCTCACTCCAGAACCGAGCCAACGCACAGGCATCCGCACAGTCGGTCGCCACGTTCTGCAACACCGAGACCATGCCCCGAGCCTGCCCGAAGGACCGCTCGGTTCGCCGCCCGGTCCCAGCCGGCCGACTGCGCCGGCGCTCGTGCCCGTCCCTACACCGGCTTCGTCGCGCGGATCGAGTAGATCAGCGGCACGCGCGGCTGCCCGGCCGGGTAGCGGTAGGCGCCGTCCTCCGACTCCAGGACGGGGAAGCGGGGGAACAGCGTGAAGTCGTGCTCGTGCAGGAACTCCACCCGCAGGCCGACCGCCACCAGGGCGCTGAGCACCTCGCCGATCCCGTGCTGCCACTCGATCGTCACGTTGGCGGTGGTCACCGCGCCCAGGTCGGCATAGGTGCCGGGCTCGTCCCAGACCATCGGGTCGCGCCGGAAGTAGTCCGTCTCGACGGTCCGGCCGTCCTCCGCCATGATGTCGGCGAACGGGTGGAACTCGGCCAGGTAGAGGAAGCCGCCCGGGGCGACCAGCGCGGCCGCCGTCCGGGCCCACCGGTCGATGTCGGGGAGCCAGCACAGGGCTCCCAGGCCGGTGTAGACGATGTCGAACGTGCTGCCGTCGAGCACCTCGACGGCGTCGTACACATCGGCGGTGACGAAGCGGGCCGTGGCCGCGCCGATCTCCTTGGCGATCCCCTCGGCCTCGGCCACGGCCGGCGCCGAGAAGTCCAGCCCGGTGACCGTGGCGCCCCGCCGGGCCCACGCCAGCGTGTCCAGGCCGATGTGGCACTGCAGGTGCACCAGCGTCTTCCCGGTGACGTCGCCGACCTCGGCGAGCTCGAAGGCCCGCAGCGGGTCCTTGCCCGCGACGAAGCCGGGCACGTCGTAGAACGCCCCTGAGGTGTGGATCGGGACGCGCTCGTCCCAGTTGGCACGATTCACCGCGCGCCAGTCAGCGGCTCCCGGGTTCTCAGTCATACCGCCACGCTAACCAGCGACCCCGGCAACCCCCAACCGATGACGACGACCGGACGCACGGCACGGTCGGCTTCCGGCCGCGCCGACCGAACCGCCGGAGCCGCTACGACCGGCCGCGACGCGCGAAGTACGCGCGACCGAGGAGGACACCGCCGATTCCGGCCGGGGGGACGATCAGCCATCCCACCCAGTTCATGCGGTCGGCCAGTCCGAGCAGGTGGGCGAGACCCGCCAGGGCCAGCCAGACGAGGAGCATGAGGACGAGGCCGCACCCGAACATGCCGAGACCGTCGGCCGCATCCGGACGCTGCTCCACAGGTGCTCCCCCGCCGGATCGTGTCAGCCGCGTCGGCGGCGGAGTTCCACGGTACACAGGGCACCGGCACCGGCGGGGCCCGCTCTCCCGGTCTGACACGATGGTGCTCCGCGTCGACGCCGGCGGTGCTCCCGGACGGGTGGACGAGCTCCCTGGAGGCATGCGGTGTTCAAGAGCGTCACCACCGTGATGACCTTCGCGCTCGACCCCGGGGCGTCGGCCCGCTGGTGGGGGGAGTTCCTGGGCGTGCCCGTGACCACGGACGTCAGCGACACCGGGTCCGTCTACGCCTGGGTGGAGATCGCCGGGGTCGAGGTCGGGTTCCACCCCGCCGATGACGCGCGCAATCGCCGGGGCGGCAGCCCGGTCGTGTACTGGGGCGTGGACGACGTCGACCACGCCCGTGAACGGCTGCTGGCGGCAGGCTGCACGCACCACCGCGGGCCGCTGACGATCGCGCCGGGCCGCCGGATCGCCCAGCTGCGCGACCCGTTCGGCACCGTCATCGGCATCGAGGGCCCGTAGCCGGCCGCGCCGAACACCGGTCCCGCTGCTGGTTGTTCGGCACCTTCCGCGGGCCGGCCTGCCCCCAAGCGGCCGTCCGCCCCCAGGGCCGGGCCCCCGATCAGCCCCGCAGCTCGGTTTCGAGGCGGTCGCGGAAGGCGTCCAGGCGGCTGCGGCCGGGGGTGAAGGGCGGCAGCTGGCGCAGGATCGCGCCGACGGCGGGCGGTGCGTGCTCGATCGCCCACCGGATCTCCGCATCACCGGCCGCCCGGTCGCCGGCCGCCGCGAGTTCCCGCGCGTGCGCCGCGTACATCGCCGGGCCGAGGGCGTGTTTCGCCTGGTGGGGGGTGGCCAGCGGGTGGATGTAGGGGCTCGCCGCCGCGTAGCCCGCGGCGCGGGCGGCCGCCGTGGCCGCCGGGTCGGCGACGTCACGCGCGGCTGCGAGCGCCGCGAGGGCGACGGCGCGGAGCCGCCCCGTCCGCTTCCCGTCGCGGGTGAAGACGCGGATGCCCTCGATCGCCTCGCCCGGGCGGGTGTCGGCGGGGGCCCGCGCCTCGAACAGCGGCAGGACGCGCTCGGCGCAGTCGGCGGTCCAGGCTCCGAGGAGCCGGCGGTCTTCGTCGCTGATCGTCACCGTGTCCATCCACCCATCCTGCCCGCCCCCGCCACCCGCCGTCGCCCGCCAGCCACCGTGCACCCGCTCGCCGTCGTCCGCCGAGTCACCCGGCCGGGGCCGTACAGTCCTGGCCATGGCGACCGACACCCCCACCCCACCCTGGCGCGAGCTCGAACGCGCCACCGTCTTCGGCAAGTTCGGCCGATCCGTCGACCGGGTCGACTTCCAACTGCCGGACGGCAGCCGGGCGGACTTCTACCTGAAGCGCGAAAGCCCGGCCGGTGCGGTGCTCGCGCTCACTCCCGACCGGCGGGTCGTCCTCGCCCGCCAGTACCGGCCCGGGCCCGGCCGGGTGCTGTACGAGCTGCCCGGTGGCCTGCTGGAGCCGGGCGAACTCCCGGCCGAGGCCATCGCCCGGGAACTGCTGGAGGAGACCGGCTACCGGGGCGAGATCCAGCCGGTCGGGCAGTGCTGGCTGGACGCCTACTCCGACGCCCACCGGTTCGCCTTCGTCGCCACCGACTGCGTCCAGGTCGCCGAACCGGCGCCCGAGGGGACCGAGTTCATCGATGTCATCACGCTCGGCCTGGCGGAGTTCCGCAGCCGTGTGCTCCGCACGGGTGAGCTGACCGACGCCGCCGCGGCCTATCTCGCCCTGGACCACCTCGGCCTGCTCTGACCGGTCGGGCCCGGGGCGCGCTCAGCCGGCGGGCGGCGCCACCTTGGCGTGGTGGTCCAGGAGCCTGGCCAGCAGCTCGGTCAGCGTGCCGCGCTCGGCGGCGCTCAGCGGCGCGAGCAGCTCCTCCTGCGCCGCGTCGACGATCGCGTCGAGGCGGCGCAGATAGCCACGCCCCTCCGAGGTGACCGTGACGACGTTGCGGCGGCGGTCGTCGGGATCGGGCGTGCGCTCCACGAAGCCGCGGTCGGCGAGGTCGTTGACGACGGCGACCATGTCACTGCGGTAGACGCCGGTGCGCCGGCTGAGCGTCGACTGGCTGGCCGGGCCGGCCTCGGCGAGGGCGACCAGGACCACGAAGTGCCACTTGCGGGCGCCCTCGGCGGCGAGGCCGTCGCCCACCAGGCGGTCGGCGTACATCGCGTTCATCGCCAGCAGCCTGCTCGGCAGCGCGCGCACTCGGGCAGGCGCCGGATGGTCGGCCGGGCCGTCGTCGCTGACGGCGGCAGCGGCGCCCGTCGGGGTCGGGGTCCGGCTCGGGGTCGGGCCCTTGGCGCCCTGGGTGTCCATGGCCCTGATTCTACTCATTGCGTTAGTCCCACTAACGACATACGGTGGGGAGCGCATCGAAACCGTTAGTGCTACGAACGTTAAGACGGCAAACGAATCACGCGGCACCGCGAGAGGACCGACCGACCATGCCCACCGTCGACGTCATCGACTCCCACATCGCCTACACGAACAGCGCCCCCGCCGGCGGCCCCGACAGCGGCCCGGGCCACCCGCCCGTGGTCTTCCTGCACGGCAACCCGGCCTCCTCCCACCTGTGGCGCGGCGTCACCCCGCACCTCGCCGGCCGCGCCCGCGCCCTCGCCCCCGACCTGATCGGCATGGGCGCCTCCGGCAAGCCCGACATCGCCTACGACTTCGCCGACCAGGCCCGCTACCTGGACGCCTGGTTCGACGCGCTGGACCTGCGGGACGTCGTCCTGGTCGGCCACGACTGGGGCGGCGCACTCGCCCTCGACCGGGCCGCCCGCCACCCGGAGCGGGTACGCGGCGTGGTCCTGCTGGAGACCATGCTCAAGCCCCTCGCAGCCGCGGAACTCCCCGCGCCCGCACGCGCCCGCTTCGAGGCCTTCCGCACCCCCGGGGTCGGCGAGCGACTGGTCCTCGAACAGAACGTCCTCATCGAGACCGCGTTCACGGGCGGCGTGCTGACCCCGCTCGCCGAGGCGGACGTCCGGCCCTACCGCGCCCCCTACCCCACCCCCGCGAGCCGGCGCCCGCTGCTCGCCTGGCCGCGCATGATGCCGATCGACGGCGAGCCGGCCGACGTCGTCGCCCGGATGACCGCCTACGGCGCCTGGCTCGCGGACAGCACGGACGTGCCCAAGCTGCTGCTGACCTTCGACTCCTCGCCGACCCTGCTGATCGACGAGGCCATGATCGCCTGGAGCCGGGAGCACATCAGCCATCTGACCGTCGAGCACTGCGGCCCGGCGAGGCACCACGCCCCCGAGGACCGGCCCGACGCGATCGGCGGCGCGATCGCCGACTGGCTGGCCGCCCAGGCCTGGTGACGGCCCCGGCACCCCGCCCGCGCGACGTGCACACTCCGCGCGCGCGACGTGGCACGACGGCGGGGCACCGGGACCGCTCACCCTGCTACAGCACCACCTCCGCGAGCTTCCCGGTCGCGATGTCGAAGACGAACCCGCGCAGGGCGTCGGTCCTCGGGACGAACGGACTGTTCCGGATCCGGGCAGCGGACTGCCGGACGTCCGCCTCCAGGTCGGCGAAGGCCTCGGCCGCCCAGGGCGGCTTGATGCCCGTCTCCTCCCGGATCGACTCCCGGAAGGCGTCGTCGCCGAAGGTCAGCATGCCGCAGTCGGTGTGGTGGATCAGGATGATCTCCTGCGTGCCCAGCAGCCGCTGACTGATCGCCAGCGAGCGGATCGCGTCGTCCGTGGCGACGCCGCCGGCGTTGCGGATCACGTGCGAGTCGCCCTCGTCGAGCCCGAGCGCCGCGTAGACGTCGAGCCGCGCGTCCATGCAGGCCAGGACGGCACTCCGGCGGCCCGGCGGGAGCGGCAGCGGCCCCTGGAAGTCGACCGCGTAGGCGGCGTTGTTGCGGAGGTAGTGCTCGGTGGCGGCACCGGCTTCGGTCATGACTGTCTCCTTCGAGGACGTTCGAGGACGTTCAAGGACGTTCGAGGATGTTCCAGGACATTCGAGGACATGTGAGGAGAGGGTTTCACCGCAGGAGGCGCCCGGGCGCGGGGCACCGGCGGGTACGCCGGAACGGCGTGGCCGCCTCGGGCACTTCGGGACATCGGGCCCGCTCACGGAGACCGCGGCGACCGGCGAGGACCGGACGGCGACAGCGCGGGGCGCGGGAGAGGCGCGCGCGGCAGGCCGTACGTCAGCGGTCGAGCGGACAACTCGCGCTGGACAGGCGGCCGTAGTCGACGTGACGACGGCGGACGAGCTCGGTCATGGCCGCACGGTAGTACCCAACTCGCCACCTCCGCCAGGGAATCGACCCGACACCACCCGAACGAGGCAATCGGACTCCGCCCGCCCGGGGCACAATGGCCCTCCACAGCACAGGAACCCGGGGCCGCGCATGACCGACTTCGCGATCGACGAGACCTCGGTGCGGGAACTCCTGCGGGAGCAGCACCCGGACCTCGCTGGGCTGGACATCCGCCGGGTGGACGCCGGGTGGGACAACCAGCAGTGGCGGCTCGGCGAGGAGTTGGCCGTACGGATCCCCCGCACGGAACGGGCGCCGGAGCTGCTGCGCAAGGAGCGGGAGTGGCTGTCCGTGCTGGCCCCGCGGCTGCCCCTACCGATCCCGGTCCACGTTCGGGCCGGTGAGCCGTCCGCGCTCTTCCCCCGGCCGTGGAGCGTGGTGCGCTGGGTACCGGGCGAGCCCGCCGACCGGGCGCCGATCGAGCGGGGCGACCACGCGGCGGGCGTGCTCGCGGAGTTCCTCGCGGCGCTCCACCGGGCGGCGCCCGCCGGGGCGTTCCCCGGTTCGAACCGGGGCGCTCCGCCCAGGGAGGCCGTCGGCGGCTTCGAGCCGCAGTTCCACCTCGTCGCCGCCGACGTCGCGGCAGACGTCCGGCGGGTCTGGGCGGAGGCCGTCGCCGCGCCCGACCGGGAGGGCCCGCCGCGCTGGCTGCACGGCGACCTCCACCCGGCGAACGTCGTCGTCACGGACGGGACGCTGTCCGGCGTGCTCGACTTCGGCGAACTCTGCGCCGGCGACCCGGCGGCGGACCTCGCGGCGGCCTGGCTGCTCCTGCCCGAAGGCGCGGCGGACGGCTTCTTCGACGCCTACGCCGAGGCCACCGCGGCCGAGGTGGACACGGCGACGGTGCTGCGCGCCCGGGGCTGGGCGCTGCTGCGCTGCCTCTCCCTGATCGGCATCGGCCTGGCCGGGGAGCGCGGCCTCCCCGGTGGGCAGCGGACCTGGGGTCCGGCCGGGCGGGCGGCGCTCGCGCGGGTCCTGGCTACGGGGTAGACCCGGGGGCGGGCGCCCCGGCGGCCGCCCGGTGCCGTGCGCGGTAGGAGCGCGGCGTGGTGCCGGTCAGCCGGGCGAAGTGCTGCCGCAGGCTCGCGGCCGACGCGAAACCGGCCAGCGCCGCCACCCGTTCCACCGGCTCGTCGGTCTCCGTGAGCAGCTCGCGGGCGCGGTCCAGGCGCAGCCGGAGCAGGTACTGCGGCGGGCTGACGCCGGCCTGGGCGCGGAACCGGCGGTTGAGGCTGCTGACGCTGATTCCTGCGTGCGCGGCGACGTCGGCGGGGGCCAGCGGGAGGTGGAGGCGGGCCTTCAGCCAGCGCAGGGTCGGTTCGAGGCCCGCGCTGTCGGCGAGTTCGCGGTCGATGCCCTCCTGGACGCGGTCCGCGTGCCGCAGCAGGGGGGTGAGGAGCTCCCGCGAGGTCTCGCCGGCCGTCCGCTCCCCGTGGTCCTGGGCCAGCAGGTGCAGGCAGACGTCCAGCCCGCCGAAGATCCCGGCCGAGGTGAGGAAGCGGCCGTCGGCCACCGCCGCGCCGACCGGGTCGACCTCGATCCGGGGGTGCCGCCGGGCCAGTTCAGCGGTGTGCCGCCAACCGGTGGTGGCGCGCCGGCCGTCGAGCAGGCCGGTGGCCGCGAGGGTAAACACCCCGGTGCCGATCGCGCCGATCCGGCCGCCCCGCGCGGCGACGGCCCGCAGCACGTCGAGGACCTCGGACGGCGGCTCCGCCGGGGCGCCGTCACGCCCCGCCAGCAGCACGATGTCGGCGTCGGCGAGGCCCTCCGGCCCGTGCGGGACGGTGATGCCCAGCGGCGCCGGCAGCCCGATCCCGACCGGCCCGGGCGCGGCACACAACCGCACCTCGTAGGCGACACCCGGGTGCTCACGCGCCGCCGTCCCGAACACCAGCCCCGGCGTGGTGAGGTGGTGTCCGGGCAGCCCGTCGGGCACGAGGACGGCGATGACCGACATACCCGGAATGTACCCGAAGCCCGGGGCGGCGTGGCCACCGTCCCGGCGGTCACCCCAGGTAGGGCGTCGCCCGGTGGTCGAGGTAGTGCCGGAGCCGGAGCCGCTGCGTGTGGTGCATCGGCAGGTCCCCGATGTCGTCCGGAGCCACGAACCGCAGGTCGGTCGACTCGTCGGAGATCCGGAGCTCCCCGCCTGTGACGCGGGCGGTGAAGCAGACGTTGAACTGCTGCCGCACCTCGCCGTCGGAGTAGGCGATCACATGCCGGGGGTCGGTGTAGGTGCCGACCAGCCCGGTGATCTCGACGACGAGCCCGGTCTCCTCGCGGACCTCCCGGACCGCGGCGCCGGGAAGCGACTCACCGAGGTCCATCGTGCCGCCCGGCAGCGCGTACAGGCCGTTGTCGGTGCGCCGTTGGAGCAGCACGCGCCCGTCCTCGTCGGCCACCACGGCCGACGCCGCCACCACCAGCCGGTTCGGCTCCGGCGCGCCGGGATCGTCGTAGAACTCGGTTCGTGCCACGTGGTCGGCTCTCCTCGACTCTTCGGCGACCGGTGGGGCGGCGTTCCCATACTGCCCTGGCGGCCGGGGGCCGGGCGGCGGCAGCGCCGGGTGCTGCCGCCGCCGGGGGTCAGCTGTTCTGGTGGATCGTCTGCCGGATCCAGTCCGCGTACGCCGGAACGCTGGTGTAGAGGCCCGGGCCGGTCGAACAGGTCGGGTCGGTGTCGCCGTCCCCCGAGGTGGTGCCGACGAGTTCCCAGCGCCCGCCCCGGCCCTTCTGGAGCTGCGGGCCGCCGGAGTCCCCGAAGCAGGCCATCGCGCCCGGCACCTGGCTGACCGTGCACAGGCGCAGCCACCCCGCCCGGCCGGGGGCGCACTCGTCGACGGCTCCCCGGCGGGTCTCCAACTGCTGGAGCCGGTTCGCGAACTCGGCCCGCTGCGGGGTGTCCACGTCGGCGACGCTGCCGAAGCCGAGCAGCCGGGTCGGCGTGCCGGGCCGGGCGACGCGGTCGGCGATCCGGACGGGCTGCTCGCTCACCGGGCGGTCCAGCCGGATCAGCGCGAGGTCGTCCTGGTTGGCTCCGCCGCCACCGGTGCCGATCCCGTAGCCGGGGTGGGTGATCGTCCGCTCGATGGTGCGCACGGTGCCGCCGGACGTGCGCCGGTCCGAGCCGATCCGGACGGTGCCGTCCAGGACGACGCCGACCTCGGGCCGGGTGTCCACGCAGTGGCCCGCCGTCAGCACCCACCGGGGGTGGATCAGCGTCGCCCCGCAGACGCCGTCGAGCAGGCCGTGCGTCGGGGCCGTCAGCGGGATCGAGGCCATGTACGGGTAGCGCCCGGTGGCGTCCGTCCCGTTGACGATGGCTCCGGCGCTGCCGGTCATGGCGGTGGCGCACACCGTCGCGGCCAGGGCGACGGTGGCGACGCGGGCCGCTCGGCGGGCCAGGGAGCTGAAAGCGGGCATGGCAGGTCCTTCGTTCGGGGTGCGCGTGAGCGCGCTTCGGGGTGTTCGGATCAGGTTGGCGCGGGCGCCCCGGCGGTGCGGGTGCCGCGTACCGCCCATCCTTCGCACCGGCCCGCGCCCGGAACAGCGGCTCCGATGTCACCCTCGGCTAAATTCTGGACATGCCAGTGATCGCTGTCCTCGCCCTCGACGGCGTACCGGGCCACCAGCTCACCGCGCCGGGGATCTCCTTCGGCGCCGCCGCGCGCCACCACCCGCACGTCGGGTACGAGGTGCGGTACTGCGCGGGCCCCGGGTTCCGTACGACGGGGGCGCCGGCACCGTTCCGGCTCGACACACCGTGGGGTCTGGAGGGGCTGGCGGGTGCGGACACCGTGCTGGTGCCCGGCCACGACGGTTTCCGCGCGGAGCCGCCACCCGGGGTCGTCGACGCGCTGCGGGCCGCGGCGGCGGGGGGCAGCCGGATCGGTGCGATCGGGACGGGGACGTTCACCCTCGCCGCCACCGGGCTGCTGGACGGGCGGCGGGCCGCGACCGGCCGCCGGTACGCCGCCGAACTGGCCGGGCGCCACCCCCGGATCGAGGTCGACCCGGAGGGCTCGGTCACGGACGCGGCGCCGTTCCACAGCGCGGCGGGGGTGCTCGGCGGGGTCGACCTCTGCCTGCGGCTGATCACCCTGGACCACGGCGAGCCGGTCGCCATCGAGACGGAGCGGCAGGTCTTCCTGGAGCTGCACGGGCCTGCCGGGCCGGCGGCCTCCAGCGGGGCGGCGGCCACCACCGCGTCGGCGGCCACCACCGGTACCGCTCGCGCACCGGGTCCCGGGGGCTCCCGGCTCGGGCCGACGCTCCGGTGGCTGGAGGCCCACCTCGACCGCCCGCTGACGCTGAACGACCTCGCCGACCACGCCGGACTCACCGTCCGCGGCCTGACCAGGCGCTTCCGGGCCGAGACCGGGCTGCCGCCGCTGCAGTACCTGCTCCGCGCGCGCATCCAGCTCGCGCAGCGCCTGCTGGAGCGCGGCGACGAGCCGGTCGAACGCATCGCCACCCGCACGGGGCTCGGCACGCCCGCCAACCTGCGCCACCACTTCCAGCACCACACGGGGACCAGCCCCCGGACCTACCGGGCGGCCTTCCGCTCCCTCGTCTCCACCCTGACCTGGGCCGACGGCCGCCCGGCCGGCGACGCCCCGGCAGCGGACCGGACCGACCGACCGGTTCCCCCGCACGACCGCCCCGCGCCGGCCGATCGTCGTGCCTGGTCCTGACAGGACCAGGCACGACGGCGGCGCGTCGGCCAGAATCGGCACATGAGTTCCCCGACCGCCCTCGGCGTCTTCCTGCGTTCCCGCCGCGCCCGGCTGCTGCCCCAGGAGGTCGGCCTGCCCGGCGCGGGCGCCCGGCGGCGGGTCGCCGGCCTGCGCCGCGAGGAGATCGCCGAACTCGCCGGGGTCAGCGTCGACTACTACACCCGGATGGAACAGGGCCGGGTCCGCAACGCCTCGCCCGCGGTGCTCGACGCGCTGGCCCGGGCGCTGCGCCTGGAGGAGCAGGAGACCCGGCACCTGCACCGGATCGCCCGCCCGACCGCCGCCACGCGGCGGGCCGCGCCGGCGGAGGAGCCGCAGCGCGTCCGGCCGATGCTGCGGACCCTCCTGCGGTCCCTCCCGGAGCTGCCCGCGCTGGTGATGGGGCAGCGGATGGACGTGCTGGCCTGGAACCGGGCGGCGAGCGCGCTGTTCGGCGACTTCGCGGCCCTGGAACCCGCCGCGCGCAACATCGCCAGGATCACCTTCCTGCACCCCGAGTCCCGTTCCCTGTACGCGGACTGGGACGAGTGCGCGCGGGGGAACGTGGCCCATCTGGGCATGGAGGCGGGCCGCCGGCCCGACGACCCGCGACTGCGCGAGCTGATCGGTGAACTCGCGATGAAGAGCCGGGAGTTCCGCACCTGGTGGGCCGAACACCCGGTGCGGGACAAGACGTCCGGGGTCAAGCGCTTCCACCACCCGGTGGTCGGCACGCTCGAATTGACCTACGAGACCCTGCGGGCGGCCGACGACCCGGCCCAGGCGCTGATCACCTACGCGCCCGAGCCCGGCAGCCCGTCCGAGGACGCCCTGCGACTGCTGCTGGCCTGGACGGCGCAGCAGACCCCGGCCGGCCACCCGGCGCCACCGACCGGCACGGCGCAGGGCCGCCCGTCGGACGAGCACGCCCGGCGCGAGGACCACGCCCGCTAGGCACCGGACAGGCCGGCTCCCGGCCCGCCCCCACCCCGGCCCGCCACTGGCTCCAGCGCCGTCGCCATCCCCGTCACCAACGCCGCCCCGGCGGCCGCTCATGCCCCGGTTGCCCGAAAGGGCAACCGCCCGGCGCCTTCGGGCAGGGGTCGCCACCGGCCGCGCAGGCCGTTCCTCCGCCGCAACTCCGGCCTGGTCACCGCCCGTTCCCACGGATCCCGACGGCGGCGGCGAGCCTCCTCCGGAGAAGGGTTGACACCACAAGTTGGTCTAGTCCACCGTAGGGGAAGCAAGTTTGACGAGGTGGGAAGTCCCGGCGATGCCCCGTGCCGGACACGCGAGTTGGCCGACGCCGCCGCATGTCCACCGAGGGCGTCAACGACGCGTCGGGGGCTTCGAACACAAGAAGGAGGAAGGAATCCCGGCCCCGTCCCCGCGGGAAACGGGCGGTCCGTCCCTGGATGCGACAGCCCCGAGGACCCGACCGGGCCCGCCACCCCCGCGGGAACCGCACGCGCGCTGAGCGCCGCCGGGAACCGCGAGACCCGCAACCTCCCCGCTGTCCGAAGCCCCGTCGCCCGACACCCCGATCAACCACCCTCCGCCCTCTCCCCCTTCACCTTCACCCTTCACCCGACCGGCGCCCTCGGCCGCGCTCTCCCAGGAGCCGTCCGCCGCCGGCCGTTCGTGGCCACCGCGCCCCGAACCGTCCGCGCCCGAGCACGCGTTGCCGCCGGTCGGCCGTCCTCCGACGCCGCCCTGCGGCGATGCCGCCGTGCGCGCGGCGGCACGGGAACGGCGGAGCGTACGGGCGCAGGAGCCGCCCCGTGAACCGGCGCTGCGTCCCGGCCGCAGTAGTTTCCCGACCTCTGGAGTGATTGCATGCCGAAGCCTGACGGATACCTGTATCGGGCCGCCTCCGACACCCCGTACTTCAGCAACGACGGCGAGACCTACCTCGCCAGGACACCGCTGAAGGACATCGAGAAGGCGCGGCCGCTGCGCGTGCTCTCCGAGGAGGACTACTCGTTCTGGCAGACGTACGGCTACGTCGTCGTCCGGGAGGCGATCCCGGCCGAGGCGGCGAAGCGGCTGCTGGACTTCGCCTGGGACTTCCAGGGCCTGGACCCGGAGCGGCCGGAGACCTGGTACGAGGAGCGGGAGTTCGCCGACGAACTGGCCCAGCACCTGCACATCTACGGCTTCGTCGAGGCCTACCAGCACCAGCTGATCTGGGACAGCCGCCAGGCGCAGCGGGTCTACGACGCGTTCGTCGACGTCTGGGACTGCGAAGAGCTCTGGGTGACGCTGGACCGGCTCAACCTCAACCCGCCGAACGTCGGCAACCGTGACCGCGCGCTGATCGAGGCGACGGACAAGGGCTTCGACATCGAGCTGCACTGGGACGTCGACACCACGCTCGGCATCCTGCCGCAGCGCGTCCAGGGGATCATCGCGCTCAACGACACCCGGCCGGACCACGGCGGCTTCCAGTGCAACCCCGAGCTGTTCCGGCGGTTCAACCAGTGGCAGGCCGCTCAGCCGGCCGACCGCGACCCGATCCGGCCCGCCGTCGACCGTACGGAGTTCCCGGTCGTGCGGCCCGAGTTGAAGGCCGGCGACCTGCTGATCTGGAACGGCCTGCTCGCCCACGGCGTGGCGCGCAACACCTCGGAGCAGGGCGTCCGGGCGGTCCAGTACCTCTCGATGATGCCGGCCCTGGAGGAGCACGAGGAGCTCAAGGCCTCGCGGATCGCCTCCTGGCGCGACCTCTCCACCCCGACGTGGAACAAGACGCTGGTGGGCGACCCGCGGAAGCACGAGTCGCTGCGCTACGGCAAGGCCGGGCTGAGCGACCTCGGCGCCAAGCTGCTGGGCCTGGAGTCCTGGCACGCCGGGCAGCGCACCGAACCGGAGACCGAGCAGAACGCCGAACCGAACACCGCACAGCACACCGCCCGACGCGGCACCCCGGACGGCGACGCGTGAACCGGGCCGCCGGCGTGGACAGGATCTGCCTGACCCTCCCCACCAACCGGGCCTGCGCCGACACCATCGCGTCGATCGGCGAGGAAGCCGCCTACGCCGCCGCTCGGTTCGGCGTCGAGGTGCACCTGCTGGTGCTGGACTCCTCCGACGAGCCGACGTTCGCCGTCCACGCCAAGGCCGTGGACGCGCTGCCCGGGGCGGCGGGCGTGGTCGTGCACCACCTCGACGAAGCCCGGCAGCGGACGTTCCTGCGGCGGGTGATCGACGCCGCCGCGGTCGCCGAGCCGGCCCGGGTGCTCGACCTGATGCTGCCGGACGCCGTCTCCTACGGCGCCTGCACCAACCGGGCGTTCCTGATCGCCGCCGCCCTCGGCTGCCGCTCCGTCCACCGCCGGGACTCCGACAGCCACTTCCAGGTCCTGGACGGGAAGCCGGTCTTCCCGATCCACCACGAGCTGCTGTCCCTCGGGAAGCGGGCGGCCGACGCGGCGGCCGGCGTCACCGAGAACACCCTCGACCCGGCGCACGCCGAGAAGCCGGTGGCGATGGTCGGCGGCTCCTTCGTCGGTGAACTCTCCGTCGACATCGGCGAGATCCGCGAGCTGGACCCGGCCGTCTACGACGAGGTCGTCGCGCTCTGGGCGCCGGCCGGGGCATCGGAGCAGGAGAAGCGGGAGCTCGTCGACGACTCCTTCGTCGGAGGCGGCACCGACCCGTTCACCGAGGACCGCGCCGTCCTGGACCTCCCGGACATCTGGCGGGTCGACATGTGCAACATCGGCTTCGACCACGCGGTGTACGAGCGCCTGCCGCTGCCGTCCGCGACCGACACCATCGGCAGCGACTACTTCCTCCTGCACGTGGTGCGCGACGCCACCCTGCCCGGCGTGGTGCACAACCGGCACATCGTGAACTACTACACCCCCGAGCGCCGCACGGGCGCCGGGTTCACCGCCTACCAGCTGCGGTTCACCAAGTTCCTGCTGTCGATGCTCTACCTCTACCCGGTGTACTTCGACATGGAGGCGGCGGGCGGTGCGCTGCTCGACGACGAGCACCGCGTACGGGTCGCCGTGATCGCCGACTCCGTCCGGCGCAGCATCGGGACGGACCGGGCGGAGAACGTCCGCCGGCTGTCCGACCTGGACGGCGCCTACCGCCGACTCGGCGGCAAGTACGCCGAGTTCGCCGACCACCTGCTCACCCTGCGGGACCGCCTGCTCGACGAGGCACAGGCGGACACCGAGGACTTCGCACTGCTGATCGGGGCGTGGGGTCCGCTGGTGCGGGCGTGCAAGGCCACCGGCCCCGAGCAGCTGGCCCGCTGACCGGGCCTGGAGCTATCGACGATGTCTGAGAACACACTTCTGCGCGCCGCCCTGGCGGCCGCGACCGACGACCGGATCTACTACGACCTCGACGGGATCGAGGGCCAGTACACGGCGCTGCTGCGCGAACTGCCGGGCATCGCCGTCCGCTTCGCCATGAAGGCGTGCCCGGTGGACGAGGTCCTCGCCCACCTGGCGGGGCTGGGCGCCGGCTTCGACGCGGCCGGCCCGCAGGAGATAGCCCAGGCCCTGCGCACCGGCGTCCCGGTCGAGCGGATCCACTACGGCAACACCATCAAGTCCGACCGCAACATCGCCGAGGCGTACCGGCTCGGCGTCCGGGACTTCGCGACGGACAGCCTGGAGGACGTCACGGCGCTCGCCGTCCACGCCCCGGGTGCCCGGGTGTTCTGCCGGGTCGCCACCACCGGGGACGGCGCGCTCTGGGGCCTGAGCCGGAAGTTCGGCTGCTCACCGGCGGACGCCGTCCTGGTCCTGGAGGCGGCGCGCGCGGCGGGGCTGACCCCGTCGGGGCTCTCCGTCCACGTCGGGTCGCAGCAGATGACCTCCGACGCCTGGCAGAGCGCGCTGGACTCGCTCACCGCCGTGGTCGAGGAGCTGGACCGGCGGGGCATCCTGCTGGACCACGTCAACCTCGGCGGCGGCCTGCCCGCCCTCGGCGTCCTCGACAAGCGGGGCAGGCCGCTCGACCCGCCGGTGGACAAGATGTTCGCCGTACTCCGGGAGGGCATGCAGCGACTCCGGGAGGTGTCGGCGGCGCCGCTGGACTTCCTCCTGGAGCCGGGGCGCCACCTGGTCGCGGACCACGGCGCCATCCGGACCCAGGTCGCCCGGCTGACCTCCCGGCAGCAGCTCGACGGCGAGCGGCAGCACTGGCTCTACCTGGGCTGCGGCAAGTTCAACGGCCTGTACGAGATGGACGAACTGCAGTACCGGATGGAGTTCCCCACCCACCCGCGGGACTCCGCCACCGAGGGCGGCTACCTTCCGGCCGTCGTCGCGGGCCCGACCTGCGACAGCGACGACGCGTACACCGACGACGACGGCCTCGTCGCGGTACCGGCGGCCGCCGCCTCCGGGGATCCGGTCTGGATCTTCTCCTGCGGCGCCTACGCCACGGCGTACACGACCCAGGGCTTCAACGGGTTCGAGCCGCTCCCGTACACCTGCGTCCGCCGGACCGACGGCACCGGCCGCCCCACCCCTGCCCCCGTCCCCACCCCCGTTCCCGTCTCCGAAGGAGGTCCCGCATGATGGCCGACGAGATCGCCGAGGGCGTCCGCGTCCGACTGCTGGCCGCCGACGACTGGGACGAGGTCGTGGCACTGGAGGCCCGCGCCTACAGCGCGAGCGGTCTGTCCGAGGGGCGGGCGGCACTGGAGTCCCGGGGCCGGGCCTCGCCCACCACCTGCTTCGCGGTGGAGCACCGGGGGCGCCTCGGCGGCTACCTGCTCGCCCTGCCCTACCCGCTCCACGCGTGCCCGGACCTGAGCCGGCCGGAGGCCGCCGGCGTCCGGTCCACCAACATGCACGCGCACGACCTGGTGATCGCCGAGGAGCTGCGCGGCCGGGGGCTCGCGCCCCTGGTACTCGGCCACCTCGCGCGAACGGCCCGGCTGCGGCGGTTCGAGACCATCTCGCTGGTGGCCGTCCGGGGCAGCGAGGTCCTCTGGGCCCCGCTGGGCTACCGCGCCGAGCCGGAGGTCGAACTCCCGGCGAGCTACGGCCCCCAGGCGGTCTACATGTCGATGTCCCTGCGCACGGCTCCCCCCGCCGCGCCTCCCCTCCCGGCGGCTCCCACCCCCACGGCCCTGCTCGCCGCAGCCGGCTCCGGGGCGCCGCGGCACCCCCACGGCCCGTTCACCGGGTCGCCCCTGAAAGACGAAGTGGTTCGATGAACATGCTCCGCCTGCGCGACGACTACCGCCGAGCCCAACTGGCCATCGCGGCCCTGTTCTGCTTCCTCGGCTTCCAGTACGCGACGTGGGTCTCCCGCCTGCCCGCGCTGAAGAGCCGGCTGGACCTGAGCGAGGCCGAACTCGGCCTGCTGCTGATGGTCTGCGGGGTGGGCGCGGCGGTGTCCTTCCCGCTGGTCGCGGCGCTGATGAAGCGGCTCGGTTCACGGCTGCTCGCCACCCTGTCGGCGCTCGCCCTGGGCCTGGTGCTGCTCGGGCTCACCGTGGCGCCCAACTACCCGGTGACCCTGGTGGTGGCCTGCTTCGACGGCATCGCGGTCGGCTGCCTGAACGTCGCGATGAACGCGCAGGGCGCCGCCCTGGAGGTCACGTACCGGCGGACGGCGATGTCCAGGCTGCATGCCACCTTCAGCGCCGGCTCGCTGCTCGCCGCCCTGCTCGCCTCCGGCGTCAACGCCTTCACCACCACCCTGTCCGTGCACTTCGGCCTCGCCGCCGTCGTCCTCCTGCTGCTCCTCGGGCTCGCCCAGACGGGCATGCTGACGGATGACCAGAAGGCGGCCGCGGAAGCGCCGGAGGCCGCCGAGCCGCAGGCGCCGAAGAAGCGGCGCGGGCTGACGCTGCCCTCGCGGGTGACGATCTGGATGGGCCTGGCGATGGTGTTCGGCACCATCACCGAGGGCGCCATGAACGACTGGTCGGCCCTCTACCTGAAGGACGTCGTCAACGCGGCGCCCCAGCTGGCCCCGCTGGGCATCGCCGTCGTCTCGGTCATGATGGTCGCGGCCCGGATCTTCGCCGACGGCTGGCGCACCCGCTTCGGCGACGGGCGGATCGTCCGCTTCGGCAGCCTGCTGGCGGGCGGCGGCCTGGCGCTCGCGCTGCTGGCCGGCGGGGTGGTGCCGACGCTGCTCGGGTTCGCCTGCGTGGGGCTGGGCGTCGCGGCCGTGACCCCGTGCATCTACGTGGCCGCCGCCCGGCAGGGCTCGGACGCGCTGGCGCTGGTCGCCGCCACCGGAACGACGGGTCTGCTCGCGGGGCCGGCGGTGATCGGCTTCATCGCCAACGGCAGCAGCCTGGTGTGGGGCATGGCCGCGGTGGCCGCGTCCGCCGCCGTCGTCTCGCTCTGTGCGACGCAGATCCGCTGGCCCGCGCTGGGCGGCGCGGACGACGCGGAGCCCGCCGCGCCGGCCCCCGCCGGCCCCGACGGCACCGCGCCGGCCGAGGCCGCCCTGCGCGAGGCCTGAGCCCCGCGGGCACCGGGTGGGGGGTCCCACCCGGTGCCCCGGGCCCGACCACCGGCTACCCCGGGGCCGACCACCGGCGAAACGCGGTGGAACCGGACCGGCCCCGATGGCTAGGGTCGAGGGATGACCACTCGCACCTTCCGCGTCACCGTCCGCGGCTCCTTCGACGGCCTCGACGCCGACCAGCACGCCGAACTCCTCGCCCGCGCGGCCGAACACGACGTGCTGTACGCGTCGTTCACGCCCGAGGGGCACCTCAGCTACGACCTCGCCTCGCGCCCCGCCTTCACCTTCCGCTTCCTGGACTCGGGCGAGGCGGAGGAGGACATCCTGGAGGCCGCCGACCGGGCCGAGGGGGCGGCGAAGTCCTGGCTCGACGAACACGGCTACGGCTACAAGAACCTCCGGTCGCAGGCCGAGGACCTCTCCCAGGCGGCCGTCGGCAAGCGCCAGCGCCGAGCCGCCCGCACCGCCTGATCCCACCCCGCACGGTCCCGCACCCCCCGCTCCGCCACCTCCTCGACGGCTCAGTCCGCAGCTATACTTGAGCAGTCAAGGAGGTGGCAATGAGTTCCACACTGGACGCGGCCCTGCGCCTGGTCCGGGCGCAGGCGGCCCTGGTACGGCGGTTCGACGCGAGCCTGAGCGGCCTGCACGGGGTCAGCCTGGCCGATTTCACCCTGCTGCTGCGGCTGGGCCAGGCGCCCGGCGGCCGGATCCGCCGGGTGGACCTCGCCGAGGCGCTCGGCCTCACCGCCTCCGGCGTCACCCGGGGGCTCGCCCCGCTGGAGCGCATCGGCCTGGTGACCCGCGAGCCGGACGCCCGGGACGCCCGGGTCGCCTACGCGGCGCTCACCGACACCGGCCGCACCCTGCTCCGGGACATCCGCGCCACCGCCGAACGCGTCGCCGACGAGCTGTTCGCCGCACCCTCCTGGAGCCCGGACGACATCGCCCTGTTCGCCGGCCTGACCACCCGTCTCGGCGGCACCGGCCTCACCGACCGCCCCCTGACCACCGACCCGCCGCCGTCCGCCTGAGCGGATCATGACCGGGTCGTCCCATCTGTTGGGCACCGGGATCGCTGACCTGCTGACCCAGTCGGGCCCCTTCCTGACCGGACCACCCGGCGCCCACGGCACCGCCGTCCTCACCCGCGCCGCACCGCCCCGCCCCGGAGGCCCCCGTTGGACCGAGTAGACCGGACGGACCGGACGGACCGGATGGACCTGACCGACCCGCCACTGCTCTGCCACTGGACGTCCGCCGAGGGCACCTCCACGCTCGCCGTCCACCGCACCCCTGCCGGGTGGGAGTTGCTCGCGGCCTCCCCGTACGTGTCCGAGTCGCTGCTGTTCGACACGGCCGACGACGTCCGCGCGCTGGCCCGAGCCCTCGTGGATCTGCCGTCCGGCCCCGAGCCGTTCGAGGCCGAGTGGTACCTCGCCGCCCCCGACAGCGAGGGCGACCAGGGCCACTTCGCCACCCTCGCGTGCGGCCTGGACCTCCGCGCCGGCCACCGCCCGTACCTCGCCTACCAAGCGGTGCACCGGTTCGGCTCCTTCAGCGTCCCCGGTGCGGACCTGTACTGCGACGACCTCCCGCTCGACCGGCTCCGCCACCAGGCCGCCGCACTCCTCGCCGCACTCGCGACGCCCTGACGAACCGGCCCCCGGCGGACGCCGAAGGGCCGGCCGCACCCGCGACCGGCCCTCCTTGCCCCCGCCTCCCGGCTACGCCGTCCGGCGCAGCAGCGCCAGGTACATCGCGTCGGTGCCGTGCAGGTGCGGCCAGAGCTGGACGTCCGGGCCCTCGCCCAGCGACGGCACGCCGGGCAGCAGCGGGCGGGCGTCGATCCACTCGACCCGGCCACCCTGCTCCCGCAGCACGTCGTTCACCACGGCCCGGGTCTCGGCGAGGTGCGGCGAGCAGGTCGCGTAGCCGACGACGCCGCCGATCCGGGTGGCGTCGATGGCGCCGCGCAGCAGGTCGCGCTGGAGCGGGCCGAAGGCGGCGACGTCCGCCGGCCGGCGGCGCCAGCGCGCCTCGGGGCGGCGGCGCAGCGCGCCGAGGCCGGAGCAGGGGACGTCCACGAGCACCCGGTCGAAGCTGTCGGCGCGCCACGCGGGGCGGGTGCCGTCGGCGGCGATCACGGTGTACGGGCCGGGGTTGCCCTCCAGCGTGCGGGCCACCAGCCGGGCCCGGTGCGGCTGCTTCTCACTGGCCACCAGGGCGGCGCCGCGCTGGGCGGCCAGGGCGGCGAGCATCGCGGCCTTGCCGCCGGGGCCGGCGCAGCCGTCCAGCCAGACCCGGTCCGGGCCGTCGAGCGGCGCGGCGGCCAGGGCGAGCGCGACCAGCTGGCTGCCCTCGTCCTGGACGCCGGCACGGTTCTCCTGGACGGCCGGGAGCGCGCCCGGGTCGCCGCCCTCGGCGAGCCGGACCGCGAACGGGGACCAGCGGCCGGGCTCGGCCTCGGGCAGCGCCTCGGCGAGGTCGGCGACGGCGATCCGGCCGGGGCGGGCGACCAGGGTGACCTCGGGGCGCTCGTTGTCGGCGCGCAGCAGCTCCTCGATCGCGGTGCGGTCGGAGGCGTCGGGCTGCCAGCGGCCGAGCGAGTCCCAGAGGGCGGCGACCACCCAGCGGGGGTGCGAGTGGACGACGGCGAGGTGGTCCTCGGCGTCCTTCTCGTACGGCGGGGCGACCTTGGCGATCCAGGCGTCCAGGTCGTGGGCGCTGATCCGGCGCAGGACGGCGTTGACGAACTTGGCCTTGCCGTCGCCGAGGACCACCCGGGCCAGCTCGACGGTCGCCGAGACGGCGGCGTGGCTGGGGATGCGGGTGGTGAGCAGCTGGTGGGCGCCGAGGGACAGGACGTCCAGGACCGGCGGATCGACCTTGCTGAGCGGCCGGTCGATGCAGGCGGCGATGACGGCGTCGTAGGTGCCCTGGAGGCGCAGCGTGCCGTAGACCAGCTCGGTGGCGAGGGCGGCGTCGCGCCGGTCCATGCCCTTCTGCTCGGCTTCGCGCAGGAGGGACGGCAGGATCAGGTTGGCGTAGGCGTCGCGCTCGTCGACGGCCCGCAGGGCGCGGAACGCGACGATGCGCGCCGGGTCCTTCTTGGGACGACGGTGCGGACGGGGCGCGCGGCCGGCGCTGGGAGTGCTCAAAAGGTGCCTCAAAGTGCTGCGGTGGTTATCGAACGAACAGTATTCCCCATGGTCCGGGCAGACTCGTCGCCCGGGGAGACTCGTCCGAAGGTACACCCCGGCCCCGGCCCGTGCCGGACCCCGGACCGGCGCCGCACCGCTTTCGCGCCGGGCCCGGCGGCCCCGCCCGGGCGAGGCGGGACCGGCGGGCCCGGCACGGAAGCGCCGTCCGGCGGAAGCGCCGTCCTACGGGCGCGCGGCGTCCTCGAAGCGCTCGCCGGACTCGATCCGCGCCCCCCGGGCCCAGTCGGCCGCGCGCATCGGCTTCTTGCCCTGCGGCTGCACCTCGCCCAGCTCGATCTCGTGGCTGCCGGTGCCGACCCGGATGCTGTTCTTGCCGACGGCCAGCTCCCCGGGGGCGAGCGCGGAGGCGTCCGCCAGCAGCTTCACCGGGCCGGAGACCTTGAGCCGCTCACCGCGGAACAGCGTCCAGGCGCCGGGGGCGGGGGCGCAGCCGCGGACCACGCGGTCGATCCGCAGGGCGGGGTGGGCCCAGTCGATCCGGGCGTCCTCGACGGTGAGCTTCGGCGCGAGCGTGGTGCCCTCGGCGGGCTGCGGGACGGCGTGCAGCGAGCCGTCGGCGATCCCGTCCATGGTGGCGGCGAGCAGCCGGGCGCCGGAGCGCGCGAGCCGGTCGAGCAGCTCACCGCTGGTGTCGGCCGGGCGGATCTCCTCGGTGATGACGCCGTAGACCGGACCGGAGTCCAGGCCCTGCTCGATCAGGAAGGTGGACGCGCCGGTGACCTCGTCGCCGGCCAGCACCGCGTGCTGCACGGGGGCGGCGCCGCGCCAGGCCGGGAGCAGCGAGAAGTGCAGGTTGACCCAGCCGTGCTTGGGGATCTCCAGCGCGCCGGGGCGCAGCAGCGCGCCGTACGCGACCACCGGGCAGCAGTCGGGGGCGAGTTCGGTGAGGCGGGCGATGAACTCCGGGTCGCTGGGCTTCACCGGCTTGAGGACCTCGATCCCGGCCTCCTCGGCGCGCTGGGCGACGGGGCTGGCGACCAGCTTGCGCCCGCGTCCGGCGGGGGCGTCGGGGCGGGTGACCACCGCGACGACCTCGTGCCGGTCGGAGGCGAGCAGGGCGTCCAGGGCGGGAACGGCGACCTCGGGGGTGCCGGCGAACACGAGGCGCATCAAGGGCCTTTCTGGTAGCGGGAATTCCGTAGGAGCGGCGACCGGGGTGGTGGTCAGCGCGCGGAGCCGAAGGTGCTGTGCGGGGAGACCCGGACGACGGGCGCGGGGCCCTCGCCCCAGTCCGCTTCGCGGATCGCCTTCAGCGCTTCCTTGCGCCGCTCACGGTCGAGGCGGTCGATGAAGATGATGCCGTCGAGGTGGTCGGTCTCGTGCTGGATGCAGCGGGCGAGCAGCTCGGTGCCCTCGACCGTGACCGGATCGCCGTACATGGTGAAGCCCTTGGCGACCACGCCGTACGCGCGCCTGGTGTCGTAGCGCAGGCCGGGCAGCGAGAGGCAGCCCTCGGGGCCGTCCTGCTCCTCCTCGGTCAGCGACAGGTCGGGGTTGATCAGGTGCCCGGTGACGCCGTCCACGTGGTAGGTGAACACCCGCAGCGAGACGCCGAGTTGGGGAGCCGCCAGGCCGGCACCGGGGGCGTCGAGCATGGTCTCGGTGAGATCCCGGACCAGGTTGCGCAGTTCCTTGTCGAACGTGGTCACCGGCTGGGCGGTGGCCCGCAGGACGGGGTCACCGAAGATGCGGATCGGCTGGATCGCCACGGCGTACGGGCTCCTGTCCGTCGGGGAGTTGAGGAGTGCGGGAGGTGCGGTACTTCGGCGTTCGGGTTTCGGGCGTTCGGCGTGCCACGGACGGGCCCCCGGGAGTCCGGACCACGGACCGGTCACCGACCCGCCCACGACCGCCCGACGGGCCGACCACCGGCCAAGTCTATGCAATCGGATCGCGGCACCGCCCGCCCCTCCGCACCGCTCCCGCGCAGACCTTCGGCTCCCGGCACCGTGTTCTGGCATATCCCGAGTCGGCCCGGCTGCGTGACCCCGGCGGGCGGTCCGGCGTTGGTCAAGTGAGATTGACCGGGGCCGGAACGCGCGGGACATCACGTTCCGGCCGAGCTGAACCGTACGGAAGGTGGCACGTAGGCCATGGCCGAGCAGATCAATCACGACGCCCGGGCGCGGGCGAGCCTGCACCTGCTGGTGCGGGACATCGAGCGGGTCCGGCGGCAGGTCGACGCGCTGCGGACGCTCACCGCCCAGCTGGGCAACGTCTACCGTCCGCGCCGCCCCAGTACCTCGGCCGGGTTCGTGGTGTACGGGCGGGCGCCCGCGCCGACGGTGCGGCTGGCGCAGGAGCTGCGCGAGAGCGTGGAGACGCTGGTCGCGGCGGCGGTCGAGTTCGACCGCGCGCTGGGTTTCTCCTGGGACTCGGTGGGCTCGGCCCTCGGGGTCACCAAGCAGGCGGTGCACCGGCGCTACGGGATGCGCCGGCCGACCAGCGAGCTGCTGGCGGCCGGCGGGGTGCCGGCCGGCGGCGTCCCGGGGGTGCCGGGTCCGACCCGGCCGGACCGCTCCGAGGAGCTGCCGGCCGCCGCTCCCGCCCCGACCGGACTGGCCGCGACCGTCCCGGCGGCCCGCCAGGGCGGCCTGGACCGCAGCGCCCTCGACCGGGCCGTACTGGAGCGCGCGGCGGCGCACGACCGCCCTACCCACGACCGGGGCGCCCTGGACCGCCCCGGCATCCCGCTGCGCGGCTGAGCCCGACGGCAGCCCGTGCGGTCCGGCCGATCACGCCGAACCGCACGGGCCCCGCCCGGCCGACGCCCACCGGAACCACCAGAGACCCCGGCCGACGCCACCCGAACCACCGGCCCACACCCGCCGAAGCCACCCGAGACCCCGGCCGACACCCTCCGGACCACCCGACCGCCCCCGGACCTCACCCGATGTCCGTCGGATCGATCCGCACCTTCACCGCCTCCGGCGTCCGCAGCGCGATCCGCGCGATCTGCGCCGCCTTCAGCGCCGTCGCCAGCGCCGCGCCCTGCCCGGGCGGCACCCGCAACAGCGCCCGCTCCTGCTCCTCCCCCCGCAGCGCGGGCGCCGGCACCGGCCCCAGCACATCCGCCTCGGAGGGCAGCCGGATCAGCCCGAGCAGATCCGCCACCGCCGCCGGGCTGCCACTGACCGAGGCCATCCGCGACACCGGGGGGAAGTGCAGCTGCGCCCGCTCCTCCAGCTCCATCCCGGCGTGGCCGAGCGGGTCCCAGCGGACCAGCGCCTGCACCGGCCGCGCGGTCGGCTCGGCCACCACGACCACCGCGCCGCCCTCCGTCGACGGCTTCACCAGCGCGGCGGCGGTCAGCCAGAGCCGCAGCGTCTCCTCGCCGGCCCGCAGGTCCGGGCGGCCGAGCAGCGCCCAGCCGTCCAGCAGCAGGGCGGCCGCGTAGCCGCTGCCGCCCTCCACCACCGGCTCGGCGCCCGGGGTGGAGATCACCAGGGCGGGCTCGGCCGGGACGGTCGCCAGCACCGCGTCCCGCCCGGAGGTCCGGACCGGGATGCGCGGGAACGCCTTGCCCAGCTCCTCCGCCGTGCGCCGGGCGCCGATCACCTGGGCCCGCAGCCGGAACGAGCCGCACTCCTGGCAGTGCCAGTCGGCCGCGCCCTCCCCGCACCACCCGCAGTGCAACGGCGCGTCGGCGGCCGAGGCCTCCAGCGGGCCCTCGCAGCGGCGGCAGCGCGCGGGCGTGCGGCAGTTCCCGCAGGACAGCCGGGGCACGTAGCCGCGGCGCGGCACCTGGATGAGCACGGGGCCGCCGCTCGCCAGGGCCTCCCGGGCCACCTCCCAGGCCACCGAGGGCAGCCGGGCGGCCTGGGCGGCGGCGTCCCGGTGCTGGTCCTGGTCGGTGACGGTACGGACCCTCGGCGCCACCTGCCGGACGGTCTCCCGGTCGGCCACCAGCGGCCGGGCCCAGCCGGTGCTGACCAGCTGCGCGCCCTCGACCGTGACGGCGTGCCCGCCGAGCAGGACGCCGGCGCCCTCCTCCGCCGCGCGCAGCAGCGCGACCTCCCGCACGTGCGGGTGCGGGCTGCGCGGATCGCTGTGGCTGCTGTCGCCGTCCGACCAGACGACCACCAGCCCGAGGTCGTGCACCGGCGCGAACATGGCGGCGCGGGTGCCGATGGCGGCGCGCACCGAGCCGCGGCTCACCGTGAGCCAGCGCCGGTAGCGCTCGCGGGGGCCGAGGTCGGCCGCCAGGGTCGCGTGCATGCCCTCGCCCAGCAGCTCGGTCAGCGCCTGGTCGACCCGCGCCACCGACCGGCCCTCCGGCAGCACGACCAGCGCGCCCCGCCCGCTCGCCAGCGTGGCGGCGACCGCCCGGGCGATCTCGTAGGGCCAGCCGGGACCGGGCAGCGCCGTCCAGACCGCGCGCGGCTGGCCGCCGGCGGCCAGCGCGGCGAGGAAGTCGGGCCCGGCGGGGTAGCGGGACCAGCCGCCGGGCTGCGGTGCCCCGGGCAGCGGGCCGGGCGGCGGCGAGGGCTCGGCCTCGGCCTTGGCGTGCCGGGGCGGTACGGCCAGCTGGAGGACGTCCGCCAGGGTGCCGGCGTACCGGTCGGCGACGGTGCGGCAGAGCCGGAGCAGCTGCGGGGTGAGGACCGGTTCGGGCGAGAGCACCTGGGCGAGCGGCGCCAGCGGACCAGGGAAGTCGCTCTTCTCCAGCCGCTCGACGATGAACCCGTCGTGCAGCTCCCCGCCCTCGCGCTGGCCCTTCACCACCCGCGCCCCGAAGCGCACCCGCACCCGGACGCCGGGCCGGGCGTCGTCCGCCATCGCGGCGGGCACCTCGTAGTCGAAGAACTTGTCGATGGTCAGGACGCCCTTGTCGACCACCACCCGGGCCACCGGCAGGTGCTCGGCCCGCTTGGCGCCGTGCCACGTCCGGGGCTTGGCCCGGCGGACCGTCTCCCGGATGAAGGCAAGCTGCTCCGGCGCCGCCCCGGCCTCGTCACTCCCCTGCGTGCTGCTCATCGCTCCCAGTACTACCAGGTCACACCGACATGACGCCCGCACCGGCCCCCGACCGGGGAACGCCGCAGGCGGCGGCCGCCCCCGTTTCGGGGCGGCCGCCGCCTGCGGTCCGATCGGTCGGGCCGACCGCGGGTCAGTCCTGTACGGCCTTCTTCAGCTGCTCGACCCGGTCGGTCCGCTCCCAGGTGAAGTCCGGCAGCTCACGGCCGAAGTGGCCGTACGCGGCGGTCTGCGAGTAGATCGGGCGGAGCAGGTCCAGGTCGCGGATGATCGCGGCCGGGCGAAGGTCGAACACGTCGGTGACGGCCTTCTGGATGGTGAGCACCGGCACGGTCTCGGTGCCGAAGGTCTCCACGAAGAGGCCGACCGGCTCGGCCTTGCCGATCGCGTACGCGACCTGCACCTCGGCGCGGCTGGCGAGGCCGGCGGCGACGATGTTCTTCGCCACCCAGCGCATCGCGTAGGCGGCCGAGCGGTCCACCTTGGACGGGTCCTTGCCGGAGAAGGCGCCGCCGCCGTGCCGGGCGAAGCCGCCGTAGGTGTCGATGATGATCTTGCGGCCGGTGAGGCCGGCGTCGCCCATCGGGCCGCCGATCTCGAAGCGCCCGGTCGGGTTGACCAGCAGGCGGTAGCCCTCGGTCACGAGCTTGATGCCCTGCTCGGCGAGCGCCTTGAGCTCCGGCTCCACGACGAACTCGCGGATGTCCGGGGTGAGCAGCGAGTCGAGGTCGATGTCGCTCGCGTGCTGCGAGGAGACGACCACGGTGTCGAGGCGGACGGCCTTGTCGCCGTCGTACTCGATGGTGACCTGGGTCTTGCCGTCGGGGCGCAGGTACGGGATCGTCCCGTTCTTGCGGACCTCGGAGAGGCGACGCGAGAGGCGGTGCGCCAGGGTGATCGGCAGCGGCATGAGTTCGGGCGTCTCGTCGGACGCGTAGCCGAACATCAGGCCCTGGTCACCGGCGCCCTGCTTGTCCAGGTCGTCCTCGTCACCCTCCACCCGGGCCTCGTACGCCGTGTCGACACCCTGTGCGATGTCGGGCGACTGGGCACCGATGGACACCGAGACGCCGCAGGAGGCGCCGTCGAAGCCCTTCTTGGAGCTGTCGTAGCCGATCTCCAGGATCTTGTCCCGGACGAGCTGCGCGATCGGCGCGTAAGCCTTGGTGGTCACCTCGCCGGCCACGTGCACCTGGCCGGTGGTGATGAGCGTCTCCACGGCGACCCGGGACGTCGGGTCCTCTCGCAGGAGAGCGTCAAGGATGGTGTCGCTGATCTGGTCAGCGATCTTGTCGGGGTGTCCCTCGGTCACGGATTCCGAGGTGAACAGGCGGCGAGACACAGCGCTCCCTGGGGTTGCAGCGGCTGCTGACTGAAGGCCCCCGGCGGACCGGGGACATCCGGAAAGACTTGATTCCTGGAGTGTAACGGTCAGCTACCGGCTATCGGGACTCGATTCCGGAAAAGGAGACCGGTTGCTCACCTCTTGAGATCACTCGGCGACCGGTTGCCACCGCTTCGCGACCAGGTCCCAGACCACGTCGGCGAGCGCCTCCTTCGGCCCCACCGGCACCCCCGTCTCACTGCCGTCCGAGCCCAGAATCACGGCCTCGTTGACGTCCGTGCCGAACGCCTTGCCGTTGCCGACCTCGTTCACCACCAGCAGGTCGCAGCCCTTGCGGGCGAGCTTCGCGCGCCCGTTCGCCAGCACGTCGTCGGTCTCCGCCGCGAAACCCACCACCAGTTGACCCGAACGGGGCCGGTGGGCGGAGAGCTCGGCCAGGATGTCCGGGTTGCGGACCAGCGCGACCGGGGCCGGTTCGACCCCCTCGACCTTCTTGATCTTGCCGCTGGCGTACTCGGCCGGGCGGAAGTCGGCCACCGCGGCGGCCATCACCACCGCGTCGGCGTCCGCCGCCGCCTTCGTCGCGGCCTCCCGCAGCTCCAGCGCGGTCGAGACGTGCACCACGTCGACCCCGGCCGGGTCGGGCAGCTCCGCGTTGGCCGAGAGCAACGTCACCCGGGCCCCGCGCGCCGCGGCGGTCGCGGCCAGCGCGTAGCCCTGCTTGCCGGAGGACCGGTTGCCGAGGTAGCGCACCGGGTCCAGCGGCTCACGGGTACCGCCGGCCGAGACCACCACGTGCCGGCCGGCCAGGTCGGCCGCGGCCGCGCCCCGGCGCAGCAGCGCCCGGCAGGCGTCGAAGATCGCGGACGGCTCGGGCAGCCGCCCCTTGCCGGTGTCCTTGCCGGTCAGCCGCCCGACGGCGGGCTCCAGCACCACGACGCCCCGGCGGCGCAGCGTGGCCACGTTCTCCCGGGTCGCCGGGTGCTCCCACATCTCGGTGTGCATCGCCGGCGCCAGGACGACCGGGCAGCGCGCGGTCAGCAGGGTGTTGGTGAGCAGGTCGTCGGCGAGCCCGTGGGCCGCCTTGGCCATCAGGTCGGCGGTCGCGGGGGCGACCACGACGAGGTCGGCGCTCTGCCCGATCCGCACGTGCGGCACCTCGTGGACCCGCTCCCAGGTCTCGGTGGCGGCGGGACGGCCGGAGAGCGCGGCCCAGGTGGCCTCGCCGACGAAGTGCAGCGCGGCCTCGGTGGGCACCACGGTCACCTGGTGGCCGGATTCGGTGAACCGCCGCAGCACCTCGCACGCCTTGTAGGCGGCGATGCCGCCGCTGACGCCGAGGACGACGCGCGGTGCGTCCGACCGGTCCGTGCTCGCGCTCATGCTTCCCACTCTCTCCTCGCTCGGGACGTGCTCACCCTACGACCCCCCGCCGGCCGGCGGCACGGTGCACCCCGCACCGCCCCCGGGCACGCCGAAGGGCCCGCCGGAACGGATCCGACGGGCCCTTCGACAGAACAGACAGGGAGACCGGCTCAGGCCGCCTCGACCGCCTCGGCGGTGAGCATGCCGGCGTTGATCTCGCGCAGCGCGATCGACAGCGGCTTCTCGTGCACGTGGGTGTCCACCAGCGGGCCGACGTACTCCAGCAGGCCCTCACCGAGCTGCGAGTAGTACGCGTTGATCTGACGCGCGCGCTTGGCGGCGTAGATCACGAGGCTGTACTTGGAGTCGGTGGCCTCAAGCAGCTCGTCGATCGGCGGGTTGATGATGCCCTCGGGCGCGGTCATGGAAGAGGACACGCGAAAACCTTCCGAAAGGTGGAAAAGACAGACAGGTCAGACTACACCGAGCAAGGCTAGCAGTTCGGCCGCTACCTGCTCGACCGAGGTGTTGACAAGGCTCGTGTCGAACTCCGTCTCGGCGGCCAGCTCGACCTTGGCCGCCTCCAGCCGCTTCTCGATGACGTCCTGCGGCTCGGTGCCCCGGCCGGTGAGCCGGCGGACCAGCTCCTCCCAGCTCGGCGGAGCCAGGAAGACCAGCTGCGCCTCGGGCATCGACTCGCGCACCTGACGGGCGCCCTGCAGGTCGATCTCCAGCAGGACCGGCACGCCGGCTTCCAGCTTCTCCAGTACGGCCTGGCGCGGGGTGCCGTAGCGGTTGCCCGCGAACACGGCCCACTCCAGCAGCTCACCGTTGGCGATCAGCTTGTCGAACTCGTCGTTGTCGACGAAGTGGTACTGGACCCCGTGCTGCTCGCCGGGCCTCGGGTGGCGGGTCGTCGCCGACACCGAGAGCCAGACTTCGGGGTGCTGCTTCCTCATATGAGCGACGACCGTGCTCTTGCCGACCCCCGAGGGGCCGGAGAGCACGGTCAGCCGCGGACGCTCACTCATGCACCGATTATCCCGGATCGCGGACGCTCCCGGGACCACGGGGGCACGGTCAGGCGGCACCGCCGCCGAACTCCCGCTCCAGGGAGGCGATCTGGTTCGTGCCGAGGCCACGGACACGACGGCTCTCGCTGATGCCGAGGCGCTCCATGATCTGCTTGGCGCGGACCTTGCCCACACCGGGGAGGGACTCCAGGAGCGCGGAGACCTTCATCTTGCCGATCACGTCGTTGTCGGCCTTGCCGGCCTTGATCACCTCGTGCAGGGAGGCACCGGAGTGCTTGAGCCGATTCTTGACCTCGGCGCGCTCCCGGCGAGCCTCGGCGGCCTTGGCGAGCGCGGCGGTGCGCTGTTCAGGGGTAAGGGGCGGAAGAGCCACGCCGTTCACCTCAGGGTGTGGAAGGAAGGGATTGAGCTATGACTGGTTTGGTTCCCAGGACACCGGCCGCAGGGGAACCTCACGGCTCTGACCTGCGAGAGCAACGGGAATCGCCGCTCTTCGATGACCTATCGCCGGACACTACCCGGATTGCGGCGCCACGTCAGGAAAAGAACACGAAAAGTCCTGGTCAGCCAAGGCCGACCAGGACTTTCCCGGGCAAAATGACCGCGATTGCGGACCTTTGGCACCACCGATGTGACGGCGCTCACGTCAAGTCGTGAGACCCCGCGCCACCCCGTCACGCCATCGCGGCACATCACGCCACCTCCGCGGCGACGCTTCGGGTGCCCCCGAAAGCGCTGCGGCGCCCGCTACTTCACCGCGTCCGCGTACTCCTGGACGAAGCGGTCCGCCGCCTCCCGCAGGGCCGCCGGCGACGGGCCGTGCCGCAGGACGTCGCGGCTGACGCTCGGCACCACGTTGCGCACCGAGGCGCCGAACACCCGCGGCAGGTCCGCCATCGTGGCGCCCTGGGCGCCGATCCCCGGGGCCAGCAGCGGGCCGTTGATCGCCAGGTCGACGCCCGCGTCGGCCAGCGTCGCGCCGACCACCGCGCCGAACGAGCCGAGCGGCTCCGCGCCGGCGTTCTCGGCGGCCAGCTGCCGCAGCACCGCGGCCGCCACCGGCTCGCCGTCCGCGCCGGTCGCGCGCTGCACCTCGGCGCCCTCCGGGTTGGAGGTGAGGGCCAGCGCGAACACCCCGGTGCCGCCTGCCGCCGCCAGGTCGAGCGCCGGCCGCAGCGAGCCGAAGCCCAGGTACGGGCTGACGGTGACGGCGTCCGAGAAGAGCGGGCTGCCGGGCGCCAGGAAGGCCTCCGCGTACGCGGCCATGGTGGAGCCGATGTCGCCGCGCTTGGCGTCCATCAGGACGAGCGCGCCGGCCGCCCGGGCCTCCTCGACGGACCGCTCCAGCACCGCGACGCCCCGGGAGCCGAACCGCTCGAAGAAGGCGGCCTGGGGCTTGAGCACGGCCACCCGGTCGGCCAGGGCCTCGACCACGGTGCGGCTGAAGGTCTCCAGGCCCGCCACGGTGTCCTCCAGCCCCCAGGCGGCGAGCAGGGAGGCGTGCGGGTCGATGCCCACGCAGAGCTGGCCGCGGGTGTCGAGGGCGTGCCGCAGGCGGGCACCGAAGGGGGCGAGGGTCATGACGTCCTTCCAGGGCGTAGCACGGGGGTGAGGGGGTCCGGCGGGGGTCAGGAGGCCTTGGCGCTGCCGACGGCGGCCGCGAGGTCGCGGAAGCCGCCGGCCCGGACGCGGGCGGAGAGGCCCTTGTGGATGCGCCGGCACCAGAACGGGCCCTGGTAGATGAAGGCGCTGTAGCCCTGGACCAGGTCGGCGCCGTGCACGATGCGCTGCCAGGCGTCCTCGGCGGTCTCGATGCCGCCGACCGAGACCAGGGTCAGCCGGCCCCCGGTCCGGGCGCGCAGGCGCTGCAGCACCTCCAGCGCGCGGGCCTTGAGCGGGGCGCCGGAGAGGCCGCCCATGCCGATCTCCTCGATCCGGGCGGCGCTCGCGCGCAGGCCCTCGCGGCCGATCGTGGTGTTGGTGGCGATGATGCCGTCCAGGCCCAGCTCCAGGGCGAGGTCGGCGACCGCGTCGACATCCTCGTCGGCCAGGTCGGGGGCGATCTTGACCAGCAGCGGCACGTGGTGCGCGGTGGAGCGGTCGGCGGCCTCGCGGACGGCGGCCAGCAGCGGGCCGAGGTGCGAGACGGCCTGGAGGTTGCGCAGGCCCGGGGTGTTCGGCGAGCTGACGTTGACCACCAGATAGTCGGCGTACTGGGCGAGCCGCTCGGTGGACTTCACGTAGTCGGCGATCGCGTCGGCCTCCTCGACCACCTTGGTCTTGCCGATGTTGACGCCGACGACCGGTGTGGAGCTGGTGTGCGGGCGTGCGGCCAGCCGGGCGGCGACCCGGGCCGAGCCCTGGTTGTTGAAGCCCATGCGGTTGATCAGCGCGCGGTCCTCGACCAGGCGGAACAGCCGCGGCGCCGGGTTGCCCGGCTGCGGCTCACCGGTGACGGTGCCGATCTCGACGTAGTCGAAGCCGAGCATCGACAGGCCGTCGATGCCGACGCCGTTCTTGTCGAAGCCGGCCGCCAGGCCGAACGGGCCGGGCAGGTCGAGGCCGAGGGCGGTGGTGCGCAGCGCCCGGTCGCGCGGGGCCAGCACCAGCCGGACGAGGGTGCGCAGGCCGGGCACCGAGGAGGCCAGCCGGACCCAGAAGAAGGCCAGGTGGTGGGCCTTCTCGGGGTCCATCTTCTTGAAGACGAGGTCGAACAGGAGCTTGTACACAGCGGGTCCCAACTGAGGATCGGGCGCGGCCCGTCGGGCGAGGGCCGGCGGCGGGCGACGGGTGGGCATGGCAGTGGGGGGCACCCGGCGGTCGGTGCCCCCCACTGCGGTGGTGCTACTTCGCGCGGCCGGCGTTGATCAGCTGGGCGTGCTCCTGGAGCGACATCACCCCGACCTCGTCGCGCAGCAGCGCGTCGATGCCCTGGACGGCGGCGCCCATCGCCTGGACGGTGGTCAGGCAGGGCACCGAACGGGCGACGGCGGCGGTGCGGATCTCGTAGCCGTCGAGACGGCCGCCGGTGCCGTACGGCGTGTTGATGATGAGGTCGACCTCACCGTCGTGGATCAGCTGGACGATGGTCCGCTCGCCGTTCGGGCCCTCGCCCTCGCTGTGCTTGCGCACCACGGTGGCGGGGATGCCGCCGCGCTGCAGCACCTCGGCGGTGCCAGCGGTGGCGAGCAGCTCGAACCCGAGGCCGACCAGCGCGCGGGCCGGGAAGACCAGGTTGCGCTTGTCCCGGTTGGCGACGGAGACGAAGACCTTGCCCTTGGTCGGCAGCGCGCCGTAGGCACCGGCCTGCGACTTGGCGTACGCCGTGCCGAAGACCTTGTCGATGCCCATGACCTCGCCGGTGGAGCGCATCTCCGGGCCGAGCACGGTGTCCACGCCGCGGCCGTAGATGTCGCGGAAGCGGCTCCACGGCATCACGGCCTCCTTGACGGAGATCGGGCAGTCGGCGGGCAGGGTGCCGCCGTCGCCCTCGGCCGGGAGCAGGCCCTCGGCGCGCAGCTCGGCGACGGTGGCGCCGAGCGAGATCCGGGCGGCGGCCTTGGCCAGCGGCACCGCCGTGGCCTTGGAGGTGAACGGCACGGTGCGGGAGGCGCGGGGGTTGGCCTCCAGCACGTACAGGATGTCGCCGGAGAGGGCGAACTGGATGTTGATCAGGCCGCGGACGCCGACGCCGCGGGCGATCGCCTCGGTGGAGGTGCGCAGCCGCTTGATGTCGTAGCCGCCGAGGGTGATCGGGGGCAGCGCGCAGGCGGAGTCGCCGGAGTGGATGCCGGCCTCCTCGATGTGCTCCATGACGCCGCCGAGGTAGAGCTCGGTGCCGTCGTAGAGCGCGTCGACGTCGATCTCCACCGCGTCGTCGAGGAAGCGGTCGATCAGCACCGGGTGCTCGGAGATCAGACCGGCGTGCCGCTCCAGGTAGGAGGCGAGCGAGGCCTCGTCGTAGACGATCTCCATGCCGCGGCCGCCGAGCACGTAGGACGGGCGGGCCAGCACGGGGTAGCCGATCTCGTCGGCGATCGCCTTGGCCTCCTCGAAGGAGAAGGCGGTGCCGTGCTTGGGGGCGGGCAGGCCGGCGTCGCGCAGCACGCGGCCGAAGGCGCCGCGCTCCTCGGCGAGGTCGATCGCCTCGGGCTGGGTGCCGACGATCGGCACGCCGTTGTCCTTGAGCGCCTGGGCCAGGCCGAGCGGGGTCTGGCCGCCGAGCTGGACGATCACGCCCGCGAGCGGTCCGGCCTGCTGCTCGGCGTGGACGATCTCCAGCACGTCCTCCAGGGTGAGCGGCTCGAAGTAGAGCCGGTCGGAGGTGTCGTAGTCGGTGGAGACGGTCTCCGGGTTGCAGTTGACCATCACGGTCTCGTACCCGGCGTCGGCCAGCGCGAAGGAGGCGTGGACGCACGAGTAGTCGAACTCGATGCCCTGGCCGATGCGGTTCGGGCCCGAGCCGAGGATGATCACCGCGGGCTTGGTGCGCGGGGCGACCTCGTTCTCCTCGTCGTAGGACGAGTAGAAGTACGGGGTCTTGGCGGCGAACTCGGCGGCGCAGGTGTCGACGGTCTTGAACACCGGGCGGATGCCGAGCGCGTGCCGGACCTCGCGGACCACGTCGGTCCGCAGGCCGCGGATCTCACCGATCTGCAGGTCGGAGAAGCCGTGCCGCTTGGCGTGGCGCAGCAGCTCGGGGGTGAGCTCGGCGGCCTCGGCCAGCTCGTCGGCGATCTCGTCCAGCAGGAAGAGCTGGTCGACGAACCACGGGTCGATCTTGGTGTACTCGAACACCTCCTCCGCGGTGGCGCCGGCCCGGATGGCCTCCATGACGGTGTTGATCCGGCCGTCGGTGGGGACCACGGCCTTCTCCAGCAGCGCGGTCTTGTCGCCGACCGGGCCGGCCCAGGTGAACTGGGAGCCCTTCTTCTCCAGCGAGCGGAGCGCCTTGTTGAGCGCCTCGGGGAAGTTGCGGCCCATGGCCATGGCCTCGCCGACCGACTTCATGGTGGTGGTCAGCGTGGCGTCGGCGCTCGGGAACTTCTCGAACGCGAACCGCGGGACCTTCACCACGACGTAGTCGAGGGTCGGCTCGAACGACGCCGGCGTCTGCTCGGTGATGTCGTTGGGGATCTCGTCCAGGGTGTAGCCGACGGCGAGCTTCGCCGCGATCTTGGCGATCGGGAAGCCGGTCGCCTTCGAGGCCAGCGCCGAGGAGCGCGAGACGCGCGGGTTCATCTCGATGACGATGACCCGGCCGTCCGCGGGGTCGACCGCGAACTGGATGTTGCAGCCGCCGGTGTCCACGCCGACCTCGCGGATGACCGCGATGCCGATGTCGCGCAGGATCTGGTACTCGCGGTCGGTCAGCGTCATCGCCGGGGCGACGGTGATCGAGTCACCGGTGTGCACGCCCATCGGGTCGAAGTTCTCGATCGAGCAGACGACCACGACGTTGTCGTTCTTGTCGCGCATCAGCTCCAGCTCGTACTCCTTCCAGCCGAGGATGGACTCCTCCAGGAGCACCTCGGTGGTCGGCGAGAGGGTCAGGCCCTGGCCGGCGATGCGGCGCAGGTCCTCCTCGTTGTGCGCGAAGCCCGAGCCGGCGCCGCCCATGGTGAAGGAGGGGCGGACCACGACCGGGTAGCCGCCGAGCGTGTCGACGCCGGCCAGCACGTCGTCCATGGTGTGGCAGATCACCGAGCGGGCGGACTCGCCGTGGCCGATCTTGGCGTTGACGGCCTCGACGACGCCCTTGAAGAGCTCGCGGTCCTCGCCCTTGTGGATCGAGTCGACCTTGGCGCCGATCAGCTCCACGTTGTACTTGGCCAGCACGCCGTTGGCGTCCAGCGCGATCGCCGTGTTGAGCGCGGTCTGCCCGCCCAGGGTCGGCAGCAGGGCGTCCGGGCGCTCCTTGGCGATGATCTTCTCGACGAACTCCGGGGTGATCGGCTCGACGTAGGTGGCGTCGGCGATCTCCGGGTCGGTCATGATCGTGGCCGGGTTGGAGTTGACCAGGATGACCCGCAGGCCCTCGGCCTTGAGCACCCGGCAGGCCTGCGTGCCCGAGTAGTCGAACTCCGCGGCCTGGCCGATGACGATCGGGCCGGAGCCGATGACCAGGACGGACTTGATGTCGGTGCGCTTAGGCACGCTGGCCCTCCATGAGCTCAACACTGTCGTTGTCGTCGCCTCGCATGAGCTCGACGAACCGGTCGAAGAGGTACGCCGCGTCGTGCGGGCCGGCCGCCGCCTCCGGGTGGTACTGCACGCTGAAGGCGGGCACGTCCAGTGCCTGGAGGCCCTCGACCACATCGTCGTTGAGGCAGACGTGGGAGACCTCGACCCGGCCGAACGGCGTGTCGCTCACCTTGTCCAGCGGCGCGTTCACGGCGAAGCCGTGGTTGTGCGCGGTCACCTCGACCTTGCCGGTGGTGCGGTCCTGCACCGGCTGGTTGATGCCGCGGTGGCCGTACTTGAGCTTGTAGGTGCCGAAGCCCAGCGCCCGGCCGAGGATCTGGTTGCCGAAGCAGATCCCGAAGAACGGGGTCCGGCGCTCCAGCACGCCCTGCGCCACGGCGACCTGGTGGTCGGCGGTGGCCGGGTCGCCCGGGCCGTTGGAGAAGAAGACGCCGTCCGGGTCGACGGCGTAGATGTCCTCCAGCGTGGAGTTCGCCGGCAGCACGTGCACCTCGATGCCGCGCTCGGCCATCCGCTGCGGGGTCATCGCCTTGATGCCGAGGTCCAGCGCGGCGACGGTGAACTTCTTCTCGCCGACGGCGGGCACCACGTACGGCTCGGTGGTGGCGACCTCGGGGCAGAGGTCGGCGCCCTTCATCTCGGGCGACTGCTGCACCCGGGCCAGCAGCGCGGCGTCGTCCGCCAGCGCCGGGCCGGAGAAGATGCCGCAGCGCATCGCGCCGCGCTCGCGCAGGTGGCGGGTGAGGGCGCGGGTGTCGATGCCGCTGATGCCGACGACGCCCTGGTTGACGAGCTCCTCGTCGAGCGGGCGGCGCGAGCGCCAGTTGGACGTCACCCGGGCGGGGTCGCGCACGATGTAGCCGGCGACCCAGATCCGGCGGGACTCGTCGTCCTCGTCGTTCCAGCCGGTGTTGCCGATCTGCGGGGCGGTCATCGCGACCACCTGGCGGTGGTACGACGGGTCGGTCAGGGTCTCCTGGTAGCCGGACATGCCGGTGTTGAAGACGGCCTCGCCGAAGGTCTCGCCGATCGCGCCGTAGGCCTGGCCACGGAAGATCCGGCCGTCCTCCAGGACGAGCACGGCGGGGACGCGGTCCCGCCGTTGGCGCTGCGTGGTGGGGGCAGGTGCGGTCATTGAGCGGCCTCTTCCGTCTTCGTCTGCGTACGTGTTGCGAGGTGGGCGATCGCCTCGACCCAGGCGGCGTGCTCGCCGGGGTGGTCGGCCCGGAACCCGGAGTCCAGCGCGGTGCCCTCGTGCGTCCAGGTGACGACGAGCAGTCCGGACGGCACGACCTTGCCGGCGATCCCGGAGTCCGTCCGGGCCCCGGTCAGCTGCTCGGCCGGGATCCAGAAGTCGACGTCGCCGGGGCGCTGCACCAGCAGGCCGTCCGCGCCGAGGGTCAGGTCGGCCCGGCTGCGGGTGCCCAGGCCGTGCGCGACGACCCGGTCCAGCCAGTTCCCGGCGGTGGTGGTGCCGTGGTACCGGCCGCTGGTCTCCAGGATGGTCCGGCCGGCCCGGGCCGGCACGGCGGGCAGCGGCGGGATGCCGGACTGCAGGGTGCGCCGCCAGTTCCAGCCCTGGCGCATCAGCCAGTAGACCAGCCCGATCACCAGCAGCAGGCCGATGGCCCAGCCGATGTACCCGGGCCAGTCGGTGACCCTGGCCTGCTCCTGGGCGAGCCCGGTGAAGGCGCTCACGCGAGCCCGCCCTGCTCGACCAGCTCGCCGGCGAGCACCGTGGCGGTGCCGCGCAGGAAGGTGGCGTGCACCCGGCCGGGCAGGTCGAGGCCACGGTAGGGGGTGTTGCGACTGCGGGTGGCGAAGCTGTCGGGGTTCACGGCACCACGGTACGCGGGATCGAACAGCACCAGGTTGGCGGGCTCACCGACCGAGACGGGTCGTCCGTGGCCGGTGAGGCGACCGATCCGGGCCGGTCGGTGCGACATCCGGTCCGCGACGCCCTCCCAGTTCAGCAGGCCCGTGTCGACCATGGTCTGCTGCACCACCGAGAGCGCCGTCTCCAGGCCGACCATGCCCATCGCGGCCACGGCCCACTCGCAGTCCTTGTCCTCGGACGGGTGCGGCGCGTGGTCCGTCGCGACGGCGTCGATGGTGCCGTCCGCGAGCGCCTTGCGCAGCGCCTGGACGTCGGCCGCGGTGCGCAGCGGCGGGTTCACCTTGTACACCGGGTCGTAGGAGCGGACCAGCTCGTCGGTGAGCAGCAGGTGGTGCGGGGTGACCTCGGCGGTGACGTTCCAGCCCTTGGCCTTGGCCCAGCGGATGATCTCCACCGAGCCGGCCGTCGAGACGTGGCAGACGTGCAGGCGCGAGCCGACGTGCGCGGCGAGCAGCACGTCGCGGGCGATGATCGCCTCCTCGGCGACGGCCGGCCAGCCGCCCAGCCCGAGCTCGCCGGAGACCTGGCCCTCGTTCATCTGGGCGCCCTCGGTGAGCCGGGGCTCCTGGGCGTGCTGGGCGACGACCCCGTCGAAGGCCTTCACGTACTCCAGCGCCCGCCGCATGATCACCGCGTCGTCGACGCACTTGCCGTCGTCGGAGAAGACCCGCACCTCGGCGGCCGAGTCGTGCATCGCGCCCAGCTCGGCGAGCTTCTTGCCCTCCAGGCCGACGGTGACGGCGCCGACCGGGCGCACGTCGCAGAAGCCGGACTCCTGGCCGAGCCGCCAGACCTGCTCGACCACGCCGGCGGTGTCGGCCACCGGGAAGGTGTTGGCCATCGCGTGCACGGCGGTGAAGCCGCCCATCGCGGCGGCCCGGGTGCCGGTGAGCACCGTCTCGGCGTCCTCGCGGCCGGGCTCGCGCAGGTGGGTGTGCAGGTCGACCAGGCCCGGCAGGACGATCAGGCCGGAGGCGTCGATCTCGATGTCCGCCTCGACCGCCAGGCCGGTGCCGATCTCCTTGACCACGCCGTCGGCGAGGTGGAGGTCCTGCGGGGCGCCGCCGAGGATCTGGGCGTTGCGGATCAGGTAGGTGGTCACTGAGCGGTCTCCACGGAGTCGGTGCGGGGGGCGGCGTCGGCGAGCGTGGCGCCGCCGAGCAGCAGGTACAGGACGGCCATCCGGACGGAGACGCCGTTGGCGACCTGCTCGACCACGGTGCAGCGCGGCGAGTCGGCGACCTCGGCGGTGATCTCCATGCCGCGGACCATCGGGCCGGGGTGCATCACGATGGCGTGCTCGGGCAGCTGCGCCATCCGGCTGCCGTCCAGGCCGTAGCGGCGGCTGTACTCGCGCTCGGTCGGGAAGAAGGCGGCGTTCATCCGCTCGCGCTGCACCCGGAGCATCATCAGCGCGTCCGTCTTGGGGAGCACGCTCTCCAGGTCGTAGCTGACCTCGCAGGGCCAGTTCTCGATGCCGATCGGCAGCAGCGTCGGCGGGGCCACGAAGGTGACCTGGGCGCCGAGGGTGGTGAGCAGGTGGACGTTGGAGCGGGCCACCCGGCTGTGCAGGATGTCGCCGACGATGGTCACCCGCCGGCCGGCGAGGTCGCGGCCGAGGCCGGCGTTCAGGTGGCGGCGCATGGTGAAGGCGTCGAGCAGCGCCTGGGTGGGGTGCTCGTGGGTGCCGTCGCCGGCGTTGATGACGCTGCCGTGCAGCCAGTCGGACTGGGCCAGCCGGGCCGGCGCGCCGGAGGCGTGGTGCCGGATGACGACCGCGTCGGCGCCCATCGCCTGGAGGGTCAGCGCGGTGTCCTTGAGGCTCTCGCCCTTGGAGACCGAGGAGCCCTTGGCGGAGAAGTTGATGACGTCGGCGGAGAGCCGCTTCTCGGCGACCTCGAAGGAGGTCTTGGTGCGGGTGGAGTCTTCGAAGAAGAGGTTGACGACCGTTCGACCACGGAGCGTAGGCAGCTTCTTGACGGCCCGTCCGGAGAGCTGGGCCAGCTCCTCGGCGGTGTCCAGGATCAGCAGCGCGTCGTCGCGGGTGAGGTCGGCGGCGGAGACGAGGTGGCGCTTCACGCGGGGTACTCCGGGAGGTGCGGTTCGGACGGCCGGGCGGCCAGGGCCTGCGAGCTGCGCTCACTGCGCGGGGGGCGCGACGCGTCCGCGTGGTCGCGGTCGCCGACCAGCACGGCGTCCACGCCGTCGCTGTCCGCGAGGCGGACCTGCACGGCCTCGCGCAGCGAGGTGGGGAGGTTCTTGCCCACGTAGTCGGCGCGGATCGGCAGCTCGCGGTGGCCGCGGTCGACCAGGACGGCGAGCTGGACGGCGCGCGGGCGGCCGATGTCGCTGAGCGCGTCGAGCGCGGCGCGGATGGTGCGGCCCGAGAAGAGCACGTCGTCGACCAGGACGACGAGCCTGCCGTCGATGCCGCCGGCCGGGATCTCGGTGTGCTCCAGGGCCCGGGCGGGCTTCAGCCGCAGGTCGTCCCGGTACATGGTGATGTCCAGCGTCCCGAACGGGATCTCCCGGCCGGTGATCTGGGTCAGCCGGTCGCGCAGCCGGCGGGCGAGGTGCACGCCCCTGGTGTGGATGCCGAGCAGCACGACGTCCTCCGCGCCCTTGGCGCGCTCGACGATCTCGTGCGCTATCCGGGTGATCACCCGGGCGATGTCCGTGCCGTCCAGCACCTGGTGCGGCGGGCGCGGCGTCGGTTCGTGATGTGTGGTCATGCCGAAGCGGACCTCCTTCCCCGCCTCACTGGACGGGCCTTAAAGGATGTCTGGAACGCCCCCGCCGACGCGGCGCGGGCTCCCGCCATCGTACCAGCGCGCCCGGCGGCAAACCGGCGTCCATCATTCCGCTTCACCGGGTTAACGTCCGCGACGCACCGCGGACGCGGGCCATTCGCACGACTGCCCCATTCGGCTTGACGCAGCTACCTCACTCTACGTAACCTCACAGTGAGTTACGAGACTGGCGTCGAACCCACCGGTAACGACGTCGACAATCGCCCGTGACCCACCACTGAACGCGAAGCAATCTCGTCCGGGGAGATCAATGTCCAGCGACTACGCGAAGCAACTCGGAGGAAAACTCCGAGCGATCCGCACTCAGCAGGGGCTCTCCCTGCACGGTGTCGAGGAGAAGTCCCAGGGGCGCTGGAAGGCAGTCGTCGTCGGCTCGTACGAGCGCGGTGACCGTGCGGTCACCGTGCAGCGGCTGGCCGAGCTGGCGGAGTTCTACGGCGTTCCGGTCCAGGAGCTGCTGCCCGGCGGTACGCCCGGTGGTGCGGCCGAGCCGCCGCCGCGCCTCGTGCTGGACCTGGAGAGACTGACCCAGGTCCCGTCCGAGAAGGCCGGTCCGCTGCAGCGCTACGCGGCGACCATCCAGAGCCAGCGCGGTGACTACAACGGCAAGGTGCTCTCGATCCGCCAGGACGACCTGCGCACGCTGGCCGTGATCTACGACCAGTCGCCGTCGATCCTGACCGAGCAGCTGATCTCCTGGGGCGTGCTGAACCCCGACGCGCGCCGTGCGGTGCGCGAGGAGGAGGCGAGCTGAGGCTCGCCCCCACCGGCTCCCACCAGCTCCCACCAGCTCCCACCAGCAGGAACGGGCAGGGCCAAGCAGAAACGTCACGGCGCGGTGCCCCGGAACGGGGGCCGCGCCGTCGCGCGTCCGGCCCCGGACCGAAGCCGGCCCGGGGCGCTCCGGCGGCCTCAGCGGACCGTGCCCAGGCTGTAGCCGGGCTCGGCCGCCACGCCCTCCAGCCGCACCGCGGCCGCCGTCGGCGCCCAGCCCTGCCCGGAGCTGGCCCAGGCCCAGGCCGCCCCGCGGAAGGCCCGGTCGGCGGTTCCGTCACCGGTGGGGCCGGCAGCCCCGTCACCGGCTCCGCAGGCCGCCGCCGAGCCCTGCGTGCCGTGCAGCACCGCCAGCCCCGGCAGCTCCCGGGCCAGCCCCGCGCAGAGCACCGCGCAGACCAGCTCCAGGTCCTCGTCGTTGATCCGCACCACGCCGTCCTCCCACTGGAGCACCCGGGCCGCGGCCGTCAGCCGGCCACCGGGGGCGTCCACGGCGAGGCGCAGCTCGTAGACCCCGCTGCCCGCGCCGACCAGCATCCGCCGGAACACCTCGGCGCCGCGCTGGTAGGCCTCCCGGACGGCCCGGCCGTGCTCCTCGTAGAGCCCGCCGTCCAGCAGCAGGTCCGCGTGGCGCAGCGTCAGCCCGTTCTCGCGGGCCCGGACCAGACGGGGCAGGAAGTCCCCGGCGAGGTCCTCGCCCTGGTAGGCGAGGAGCTGGGTCTGCAGCGGCGGATTGACCAGGTAGCGGTCGCGGGCGCCCGGCTCGGCCGGGTCGAGGCCGTGCAGGAGGCAGAACTCCTCGAAGTCCTGCGGGTGGAACATCCGGGCCCGGACGGTGTCGAAGCCGCGCCGGGCCTCGGCGAGCAGGTCGGCGGTGTCCCGCAGGTAGGTCTCGTAGTCCGGGGCGTCGCAGAGGCGCCAGGCGGCGGCGCGCTCGAAGTCGGCGGCACTGGTCAGCACCCCGATGACGAAGGCCTGCCCCGCGCCGTCCGCCCGGCGCCGCTCGTGCCGCAGCCGCGCGCGGGGGCGGGGGCCGGCGGCGGAGCAGTCGGGGGTGCGGCGGGCGCGGCCGTTGCGGCTCATCGGAGGCTCCTGGGGCGGTGGCGGTCGGCGGCGGCAGGGGTGCCGCCGACCGTTGTCCTCCCCAGCCCCGGGTGTCGCACACGTACGGCGTGTCACAGGAATGTAACCGACCGTGAGACGAGGCACGTCACCCGGTCGGCGCAACCCGCAGGACCGCGCCGCACCCGGCGGGCAGCCGGGCGCGGCGGGCAGCGGGACGGCGGCGGTCAGGCCTGCCGCGGCACCCGGGCGAGCTGACGCGACTGGGCGACCAGCCGGCCGGACTCGTCCCAGACCTCGGCGTCCTCCTCGAAGTAGCCGCCGGCCACGTTGCGGGTGGCATGGGTGACGCGCAGCCAGCCGGGCACCGGCTTCGCCCGCAGGTGGACGGTCAGCTCGATGGTGGGGGCCCAGCCGGGCATCCCGAGGTCGAAGGTGACCGGCGGCAGCGCGTCCGCGACCAGCAGGAGCAGCAGCGGGTCGGGCTCCCGGCCGTCGGCGAGCCGGAACCAGCCCTGGATCCGGCCGTTGCCGGAGGGCTGCCCGAGCGCCCAGCCGATGGTCGCCGGGTCGAGCCGCAGGTCGAACCGCTCCAGGAGGGCGGCCTGCTCGATCAGCTGCTTGGGGGCGTGCTCCACGCCGACGCACTGGTCCGGCGGCGGCAGCTGCGGCGGCTGGGCGGTGGTCCGCACGTCGCCGCCGGCGTCGGCGAGGTCGCCGTGGGTGGCCACCACGCGCAGCCGCTCCACGCCGTCCTGGCTGAGCGAGGCGGTGCCGGTGGAGAGCGAGCGGCCGGTGCGGAGCACCTCGGTACGGACGGTGGCCGGGCCGGGGTGGGAGGCGGAGAGGTAGTAACCGCTGATCGAGACCGGGTCGGCGTGGTCGCCGTGCTCCAGCGAGAGGGCGTGGCCCGCCATCGCGAGCAGCAGCCCGCCGTTGACGCCGCCGCCGATCTGCCAGCCGGCGCCCAGTTCGCCGTCGTAGCGGCCCGGCTCGGCCGGGTGCCTGGTGAGGGCGATGCCCTGGTCGAACTCGCTGCGGATCGCCGTGGTCATGGGGGGTGGCCTGCCCTTCGCTGCGGGGTCACCGGTGCGCGTGGGTCACCGGAGCACCAGGTTACTGGCGAGTAGGGTCCCAACATACGCCACCCGGCCCGAACGCACGACGGCCGCCGGACCCTGTCGGGTCCGGCGGCCGTGCGTCGGAGTGCCGCCTACCGGCGGATGCTCGGCTTGAGCTCCAGGAAGCGGGCGAGCAGGCCGTTGACGAAGGCCGGGGAGTCGTCCGTGGAGAACTCCTTGGCGATCTCGACGGCCTCGTCCAGGACGACCGCGTCCGGGACGCCGTCCTCCCAGATCAGCTCGTACGCACCGAGCCGCAGGACGTTGCGGTCCACGATCGGCATCCGGTCGAGCGTCCAGCCCACCGCGTACTCGGAGATGAGGTCGTCGATCCGGCGGGCGTGCTGGACGTACCCCTCGATCAGCTCCATGGTGTACTCACCGACCTGCGGGGTGCCCTCGTCCGGCTTGGGCTCCCGGGCACGGGCCACCCAGTCGGCGAGGACCCGCTGCGGGTCGACCCCGCGGTGGTCGGCCTCGAAGAGGATCTGGAAGGCTCGCGTACGGGCCTTGCTGCGTGCGGCCGACACGGACTTACTTCACCCGGCCGAGGTAGCTGCCGTCGCGGGTGTCGACCTTGATCTTCTCACCGGTGACGATGAACAGCGGCACGGCGATCTCGGCGCCGGTCTCCAGGGTGGCCGGCTTGGAGCCACCGGTGGAGCGGTCGCCCTGGACGCCCGGCTCGGTGTGGGAGATGGTCAGCTCGACCGAGGCCGGGAGCTCGATGTACAGGGGAGCACCCTCGTACATGGCGACCAGGGCCTCGAAGCCCTCCAGCAGGTACTTCGCGGCGTCGCCGACGACGGCGGGCTCGATCGTGGTCTGGTCGTAGGTGTCCGTGTCCATGAACACGAAGTTCTCGCCGTCCTTGTACGAGAACTGCATGCCACGCTTGTCGACGTTGGCGGTCTCGACCTTGGTGCCGGCGTTGAAGGTCTTGTCGACGACCTTGCCCGTCAGGACCTCCTTGAGCTTGGTGCGCACGAAGGCCGGGCCCTTACCGGGCTTGACGTGCTGGAACTCGACGACGGACCAGAGCTTGCCGCCCTCCAGCTTGAGAACCATGCCGTTCTTGAGATCGTTCGTGGAAGCCACGGGCGCACTTACTCCTGGATATAGCTGTCAAGGAACCAAGGGGTGCGTCCTGCCGCCCCCGGCCGCCTCGGGCGGTCGCGGGTCACAGGGCGAGGAGCTCCTTGGTGGTGATGGTGAGCAGCTCGGGCCCGCCCTCTTCGAGGGGGCGCACCACGAGCGTGTCCTCGATCCGGACACCGCCCCGGCCCGGGAGGTGAACCCCTGGACCGACGGTGACCGGCACGCGGCTGTCCAGTTTACCCATGTCCGACGGCCCGAGGCGCGGGGCCTCCCGGATCTCCAGCCCGATGCCGTGACCGACGGGGTGCGGCGAGCTCTCGGTGTGCCCGGCCGCGTGGAGGATCTCCCGGGCGGCCTGGTCGGGCACGTACTGTTCGACGCCCGGACCGAGCGCCTCCCGCCCGGCCCGCTGGGCCCGGAACACCAGGCGGTGCAGTTCGACCTGCCAGGGCGCCGGGGCGGCGCCGATCACGAAGGTCCGGGCGGTCGAGACGCCGTACCCGCGGTACTGGGCACCCAGGACGACGGTGAGGAAGTCACCCTCCTCCACCCGCCGGTCGGTGGGCTGGTGGGACTGCTGGCCGGAGTGGCTGCCGGTGCCGACCGAGACCGGGAAGGCCGCCCGGTCCGCACCGTGGTCGATCATCCGGCGTTCCAGCTCCATCGCCAGGTGCCGCTCGGTCCGGCCGACCAGGATCGACTCCAGCAGTTCGCCGAGCGCCTGGTCGGCGATCTCGGCGGCGATCCGCAGGTCCGCGATCTCGTGCTCGTCCTTGATCACCCGCAGCTGTTCGACCGCCCGGCCGAGGTCGGCCAGCCGGACGCCCTCCGCCAGACCAGCCACGGCGCGGTGCCGGGCGACGGTCAGGTCGTGCTCCTCCACCGCCAGGTCGGCCACCCCCAGCCGGGCCGCGGCCGCGGCGGCCGCCAGCGCGGTGTCGGCGCCCGCCGCCACCGGCACCCGGGTGACGTCCTCGACGATCAGGTGCTCACCGGTGTCGTCCGGCGGCAGGTCGTCCGGCAGCGCCAGCAGCGCCCGCTCCCGGGTGAGCAGCAGCGTCGCGCCGCACGGCGGGCAACCGGTCAGGTACCGCACGTTCGCCGCCCGGGTGATCAGCGCCGCATCGGCCCCGGCCGCACTGCCGTGCTCCCTCAGACGCTCCCGCCGGACCGCGTACGCATCAGACATGCGTCGAGCCTACGGAGCCCCACCCCGATCCGCCCGCCGAGCGGATCCGACCGGACCAGGACGGCCCTGGTCGGACACCCGGACGGACGGTGCGGGCGGCGGACCGGACGACCGGAGCCGCCGGCGGGAGCGCGCGCCGCCCGACGAGCCCCGGCGCGTACGCGGTCGCGCGGCCGACCAGCGCCGCCACCGCCCGCCGCCGCCGGGGAATGGGCGGGGCGGAGGCCGTGTTGAACCCCGTGAAAACGACTTCCATTTCGGCGGAAGCCGTTTCCCGACCGCCCACCCCTCGGAGGAGGAGAACCATGGCCCGCAGCGAACTGCGCCCCGTCGTCAAGCTCAGGTCCACGGCCGAGACCGGCTTCACCTATGTGACCCGCAAGAACCGCCGCACCGACGCCGACCGGCTGGTGCTGCGCAAGTACGACCCGGTCGCGCGCCGGCACGTCGACTTCCGCGAGGAACGCTGACCTCCCCCGTGGGCCCGGCAGGGCCCGCGGAGCACGGAGGTCGAGGCGGTTGCCGCGGCGCTGAGCGCGAGCGACTGGCCAGCGGCGGCCTTGTTG